>JAUSJG010000007.1 GCA_030647555.1 bacterium
TATTCTAAATCCGGCGCGAAAAGAAAGTTTTTCTGCGGTGTTGCGCGCAGGGCGCGCGGTGGCGGGGCTGGCCTCCATTATTCGGTTACGTTCAGCCGTTTCGCATAAAATGGGTTCGAGCCGTTTCAAAAAGACGCTCCAGAATCTGACTTTCCGTTTTTTGACCGCTAGAATTTGACAAACTAATAACTTACGCCGATACTAATCTTATAAACGTCCCCTCCTGATAACAAGAGCCCCTGGGCTCTGCCTCGCGAAAGCGAGGGTAGTCAGGGGGGTCATTGTTTTTTATACTGATAAAATTCGGAATTACCTTTTTCGAAAATAGAAAATTGGGTTTTAATAATTTGATTTTGCTGAACAATGTCATATGAACGCGAATCGCCGGACTCCCACTTCCGATAAATAGCCCAACCAAAATAATCTACCGCCTGATTGCACAAATCAAACTTTGAATCATGAAAATACAAAGCAAATGAGGTTTTTGCGTATTGTTTGATAAGTGACTTAAAAGTTTGTTTCAAAACTCCGCGTTTCTTTTTATCAAAGATGCTACTGAATACCAATACAACATGATCATATCCTTGCCATGTAGCGCGATTAAAAGAGTACTTTAACAACGCTTCGCCCATCTTCATGTATAACTCAACCGGTTGCTGATGAAACCGCGGGTTTGCCTTGTTTTTTTGCGCGATAACTGAATCAATTCTCATTTGATGATCTGGCTTAACGATAATCGAAAAAACTTGATCTCGGACGGCCTGTGTATCTTCGGAGGCGTGAAAATATCCTCTTTCTTCCATGCTTGTGCCACAACTGTAATTAGGCAGAAGATTGTAACGAAGATCTAAAAGCGGCGATGCAATATCAAATGGTTTTATGGCGCTTAGCGCCGTCAAAATAAAATATTTTGTCCCCGTCGGACTGAAATCAAAATTACCGGATTCATCAATGAAAATATAAAGGGTTTTTATATCTTCCATCTATCGTCAATAAATATTTTATAGAGCATTTTATTCAATTATTAGATTTACTTTTCTTTTTTCCTCAACTCATCTAGGTCAATATCTAAAATCATTTCAACTAAATCTTTTTGAGATTGCCAAATGGTTTGTGTAATAGATATAACTTGTTCATTACTGCGGTCTTTGTCTAACTTCTCGGATAATTTATCGTTGCTTTCCATCACCATTTTTACAAGATTGCTTTCACGAACCAGTTGAATGTTCATCCTAAAACAAGAAAGCTTCCATGCCAAAATAAATAACGCTATTCCGATAACTCCAAATAAAATTTTACTCTTAAAATCACCAACAAATAAACCACCAAGGGAAACCAAACCCGCAACATACGTTAAAACTCCTATTGGTCCAAATTCTCTTAAAACTTTTATTAAACTATCAGAAATTAATTTCCACATATTCATATCACAATTATTTTGCTAAAAAATAGCTCACCTGCCAATACGCCCTGTTTGTCCACAAATAATTTTTGTTCGATCATATCTTTTATTGTTTCTTTTATAACCCCTTCTTCGAAAGACAACTTAGTGACTGTGTAGAGATACCCTCCGGCGGCCTCTATTTTATTAATTTTCAGCTCACGATTCATCGCCTATTTAGAAGCAGATAAATCAATTCTAATACTAAGACAACAATTATTATTGAATTAATTGTTGACCAACCACTCTTTAAATAAACAAAATACAATAAGCACAAAACGAGAAGACAGGGTATGCACCATTTTAGAAACTTTAGAATCCAAATAGAATATTTATACGCAAAGATCAAGATAAGATTATTCGTTTCCTTTCCAGCTAATGTCCAACAAATCGGAGAACTTGATAAGATAATAAACTCAACAATTAAAAGGGTTCCTGGATATTGCGAATCTAGCACTCCTCTCAACAAGTAAACAGTTACGATGAGCCACCCAATCAATGGAATTAAGCCATAATCAAAATCGTAGTCATCAAGCACAACTTTATTCTTAGTAACAAGATATGGGATGTTCATATAAAATTATTTAATTCCAAAATTGTTCTTTAATTGTTTAACTTTTTCAGGATCTTCTGCTTTTTGAAGTTCTTTTTCGTATCTCTGTTTATTAATTTCCTTCTTTAATAATTCGAAATCTTTTAGCCAATCACCGTCTATGAAAGCCTCAACACCAAACTCACTCCACTCGCTGTCCATATCTGTATATTCAAGAGAGCAGTTTAAAGCTAATATTTTTGTTTCTTCTCTAAACAATTCGAGCAAGCCGTTCGTATTATTTTCTCCATCCGGTGTAACAAAAGTTGATTGATGAAATTCAAAACTGTAATTTTTTTCATTTAATACAATACTTGTAACTTCTTTTTCTTTCTTGTTTTCATTAGACTTCTTTCTAGACTTAGTCGCGTTAGTAATAATTTTTGGTACACACTCTCTTCCCTCATGTGCAATCCAGCTTGGATAGTATTTAATATCCCTAAAATAAAGTTTAGATATAAGTTCAGGAGCACCTTTCTGGTGGGCAATGTTTATACACTTCTCAACTTCCCCTTGAATCCGATATGCTTCTGTGCCCTCTCGAGGATTTGTACCAAAATAACTTAAAGGAAATTCATCGTCACTATTGTTTGTGTTACTTTTTTTAGCATTATTGTATCCATCGGTACCTGCATAAAAGAAAAAAGCAATCAACAAAGACCAAAAAACACTCCAACCTAAACCGACTCCGAAGAATACCTCCAGTAAAAAAACAACTAAAAATACAATTATTGTAGCTAGTGAACGCATGCCACTATAAACTTTCTATCAAAATACATTTATTTATAATATTTCATAATTTTATACAACTAATTCACTAAAAGCAGGCTGTTGTGTTATTTACTTAACTGTTCATTTATTTTTGAAATTTCTCTTTTCAGTGGTTCCACTTCCTCAGCTACCTGTTTTTTTACCATACGATTAAATTTTTCCATTAATGGTTTTCTTAACAACAAGGAGGTCACAATGATTGCTATTAACCAAACACTTTCAGAAGAAAAATTCATTATTTCACTCATGAACGAAATAATAAAATAACCCACTAAAACCGGAATACCATATATAAAAATATACAACAACAGAAATGGCCAAATTTCGTAAAGTTCGCGTAGTTTCATATGTTTGGAATAACACTTAATGGGCAGAAATACAAGAGACTAACTCATGTCATCCCCATCAAAAAGCGCCGTCGCTAAAAACCCGTTGCGTCCACGTTCGGATGTCGCGCGGGGGGGGCACGCTCGAACGACTACGAATGTTGCTCCACTTTGTTCGCGGTTTGGTTTCGTTCAGCCGTTTCGGATAAAATAGGTTCGAGCCGTTTCATAAAGACGCTCCAAGACCTGACTTTCCGTTTTTTGACCGCTTTTGCAGACTTAGCGGGTTTGTGTATAATAATGAATAATGTCTAAACAAATTAGAAAGAAGCGAGAGGATGCTAAGATGGGTAATATTGAAAAGCAATATAGCCGTGATTTTGGCGTTAGATCCGATAAAAAACTTGGCAACTACCTCAAGGAAAAAGGATTTCCCTCACTAAGTAAATTAATTGAAAACGCAAAACAACCCCCCAAACGTTGAGGTATTGGACGATCTTCACCCTTAGGCCTCGTCCATAAATAAATTTCCCATCTTATACTCACTGCATCTTTAACTGCAAGTACTTCTCAATCGTAAAACCTCTCACCGTACTGCTAGTACGCCTCAAGGTTTTACTCAATCAAAGTCCTCACATTTAAAGCGCATTGAGCATAATCTTGGGGAATTTATTTACGGACGAGGCCTTAGGAAATATTTGCGAAAAGGTTTTGTTTTATTGACAATGAGACGCTTAAAATTAATATTGCCATAGCTTTTGAGTACATCGTTTTTCTTATTGATACAGCAAGCAACGAAAGACACAAAAAATTAATTAAAAGTTCTTTGTATAAAGACGCAACCGTTTATACCGGGACGGTCGTTGAAGCTTGTTTACTCTATGTACTCACAAAATATTTAACACTTAATAAGGTAAGCAAGAGCAAAGTATTGACTCCCATCTGGAAGGAAGAGGCTTCTGGGATCATATATGATTTCAGTAAAAGACGAAGAATAAGACATATCCGAGAAAAACTAAGTAATGAAAGTCTTAAAGATTCAGTAAATTTTATTGAAATAAATCGGGCGTGCAAGAGGTTAAAGATACTGTCAAAAAAAGAATTTGAACTTGCGGAAGAAATAAGGACAGCGAGAAACAAAATCCATGTTTCTGGCCTAAAGGAAATAGATAATTCATACAGCAAGGAGCAACTTGATGCGATTTTTAATAAAGCAAACAAAATAATAAGAAAGGTGGAAAAAAAAATTAGGAAAACTAAAAAGAGGCACTTCCACATAGCGTTGTCGTTGCATACATACAGGTTGATTGGAGGCGCAAGGCGCGCGGTGGCAGGGCTGGCCTCCGTTGTTCGATTACGTTCAGCCGTTTCGGATAAAATGGGTTCGAGCCGTTTCAAAAAGACGCTCCAAGATGTAACTTTCCGTTTTTTGACCGCTTTTTTCGTTGGCAACGCCCGACGCCGAGTTTTGACCCATTCGACGCCACTCAGGGTTTACCCCGAGCAATCGTCGAGGGGTAAACAACCGCGCCTCCCAACGCGAACAGCGCGACCAAATCTGAACGGAACACAAATAGTGTATAATTTCAGTATATGAATCAAACTATACAAAAACTATATTGTTATGTTGACGAAACGGGACAGGACGCCAGATCGAGTGTATTTATTGTTGCGGTGGTGGTGAGCGAACAAGAACAAAATACGGTACGTCAACAAATTTTGAAGGCTGAACAAGAATCGGGTATTGGTCTTAGTAAGTGGAGTAATGCCGGTCAAAACAGGAGAATCAAATTTTTAAACATTGCACTTGAGCGAAATATTGGCAGTGAAGATTTGTTTTACGCCTCCTACAAAAAACCTATTCCCTTCTTTTTTCCAATGCTTGATCTCACGGCTAAAGCAATAAGAGCAAAAACTAAAAAGGAATACAAAATTAAAGTGTACGTTGATGGTATTGACCGCAAAAAGGCACGGGAACTGACAAACGCCCTGCGAATTGGAGGCATCTCGTTGGAGATGGTCAAAAGCAGACGCGACGAAAGTGAACCTTTTATTCGTTTGGCTGACCGGTGGGCGGGTTGCGTACGAGCCGGGCTAGAGGGAAACAAAGAAGCAAGGTTTTTGGTTGAAAAGGCAAAACAAGAAAAATATCTACGAGAAATCGAACACTAAAAAACCTCGGCTATTCCCTTGCGGGACCAATCATCGCCGAAACGGGCGAGCCTTTGCCGAGGTCTTATGAAGTTAACCTAGCCCAAATTACAAATCCTGTCAAGGTCGCCTATTTTGTCACCACGGTCTTACTCGCCTCGTCCCACTTGAGCCCCACATTCCACACTGTTACATTGGGGGCGTATTTGCTTTCCCAGGGGCTTATAATCCCCAACGCGGACATTTTCTCACGTAACAATATCGCACTAATTCCCTTTTCGGATAGATAAGTCGCCGAATTACCGCCATAAATCTCGTTCAACATATTTTTTCCGCCCGGAATAGCGTTAATTGTTTTTTCAACCGCCAAACTTGCCTGCTTGATATCCGCCTTGCTAATCCGCACTTTTTCATAATAAGCCGTTACTTGCGTCGCCTTATCCAGTAACAACGCGGACAAAAGCACCTCCGGTTTTTTACCAGAACCGTCTTTTTTTATCGCCTCGGTCCATTCTCGATAAGTTACGCAATAATATCCCGCGCAGACAACCGGTATCGGCACCCATTTTTGCAAACCAAACGGCGCTGTTGGATACACGGACAAGCCAACCAAGCCAAAAACCACAACCACAATAATAAGCACAAACCACACAACCGATACAAGAATGTTTTTCATAACACCGTTGACGCAAAAAACAAATTCCACCACTGACGCGGTATAGATATTTGCGCGTCAAAATTTTGTACCTGAATACCTTGCGCACCGGCCACGATTCCACTATTTGGAACAACTACGACATGTTCCCCGGGCGCTTGAAAACCTAATTTTTCATGAGCCGTTCTTTCCACATAATCATCCGTTTTAAGGTATTCAAGCAGATTTCTCAAATCGGCGATTTTCTGATTATTGTCTGTAATTTCCTTTTTTAAGCCACTCACATGTTGCTGTCGCTCCACCCTGCGTCTTAACTCTTGGCCATAAGAGACCATCACCAAAACAATGGAAATTCCTACGACAAAAGCAATAATCAATCGTAGGGGCTTATTTTTTTTTACTTTACTGTTGTTTTGCATTTAGGGCTTGGTTCAATACCGGAATCTTTAAGAAATCATTTCCCCTAATTACCCCCAATGTTACAGACTTACTTAAACGCGCGCCTTCGAGAAAAGTGCCCCAGAGCTGTACGGTTGGAAAAGTTTTGTCATTAATAGAATTAATGATATCGCCGTTTTCCAAACCGGCTTTTGCAAAACTGGAACTCTTGCCAACCGAATCAAGTTTAAACGCCGGACTTGTTTTACCATCTAAACCCTGTTGAATTGTCCACGCGCCATTTAGGTCGCTCAAAATAACAACTGCCTCTTCAGCACCATGCTTCAAATAATCTTGAAGCAAAAGATTAATTTCACTGGCGGGAAGGACGATCCCTTTTCCCGTATTTACGACGACTCCCAATAAATTACGCTGGGCGTCAAAAAATGGCGCTCCCAAATAGTTATTGCTTGGACGAGTAGCTAAAACAATTTGCCGCTCTCTAAAAATAAGATTATCCAAAGATTCCTCGGCCGAGAAATATTCTACCATCCCCGGAATTACAGTGGGGCCTGAACTACCGGTCGAACCAACAACGACACCTTGAGTTCCTGCCAAAATGGTTTCCACGGCCGGAAACTGGGGGGCAGAGAATGAACCTTCAGCACGATAAAACGAAATGCCTTTTTCAGGATAAACGCGCACCAATAAAGCATTAACGATTTTTCCATCAACAAGCATCACTGACATTGAACGCTTTTGATTGGCAATCATGGGCGTTATAAAAATTCCATCGACAGTTAATACTGTCCCAAATTGTACGAAATTATTATTTTCGTCTAAAACACGCACAACATTACCCTTTTCCGAATCAATTACGTCAAAAAACGAAGATGCGCCTTGTGTTTGAGTTTGAATTGTTTGAACAACACGATCGCCTTGTGGATTTTTTTTCAAGAACGCTTGCGTTTCCAGACGCGCCGTAATAGTCCCGGTAATTAATCCCAATACTGTAATAACGACCAATGTAATTAAGAGCGCTTTTACTGTTATGGTGTATGGTTGCTTTTGTTCATTCATAAAGTTTTTAGGGCTTGGTAATTAATAAACGCTTCAATATTATGTTCAATGCGCTTCAAAGACGACTGTCTTTGATTGAACAAAATCTTGAGACGTACTATAAGTACGTTGAAAGATTTTTGATTGAGAAGCAGTTGTATTTGAAGATGGATTGGACATAAGATGAAGCGTTTATTAATTACCAAGCCCTAATTACCGAGCCCTATATTACCGCCCAACGAGCCGTTCCTAAAATTAAAGTAATGGCGACTGTCGCGAAAAGAAGGTATTCCGTCGCCAGCTTGAGCGTTAATGTGGCATAAATATGGCTCTGGAGCAAATGAATTGCCACGTAAAATATGATGAAAAGTGCCCCACTAACCACCAAATAAGATAACGGCAAAAAAGAGAAAACACCCAAAAATTCACACATCAATAACGCCAGCAAAATACTCCAAAAAAATACTCCCGAGCGAGACAATTTCGCTCTACCCAAAACATGCAGTGATAATAAAAATGTTGATGCGCCAACCAGAAGTAAAACAACCGCCAAGGAAATTTGCAAATGGAAACGAAGTCCATATGCGCCGGCGGTAATTAAAAAAAATGTAACCGATGTAAAAAACCAATTCCAGGTTGGAAACGCCCATTCTATTCCCCGCGCCACCAAAAAGAAAAACCCGACCGTGCTGGCGATAATAAAGACTTGTTGAAACAATCCTTGCGACACGAAAAGATTAAAAAGAAAAACACTCGCGATATAGGCAAGAGGGAGAATCGTGACATAAAGCCCTCGTTCTTTTACATCCTCGCGTTGCGTTAAAACTGTCCCCAAAATCAGAAGTATGCAAAACAAAGCAAAATAACCCCAATAGTAATCAAGCCGAACCGTTAACAACTCAAGAAACAAAAAAAACATAATCGTTAGCGTAAGTGATGATTTGTCCGCCATATGAAAATGCACCCTTACAGCATACCACAAAATGGGCACATAAGGCCTCGTCCGTAAATAAATTCCCCATCTTATACTCACTGCATCTTTAACTGCAAGCACTTTTCAATCGTAAAACCTTTCACCGTACTGCTAGTACGCCTCAAGATTTTACTCAATCAAAGTACTCACATTTAAAGCGCATTGAGCATAATCTGGGGGAATTTATTTACGGACGAGGCCTAAAAACAAAATAGCCGACATGTTTAGTGTCGGCTATTTTTTATTTTGTTGCGAAATTACGCAGGCTTACCAATTCTAAACATCCCTGTGCCACAAACCGGGCATACGCCTTTTGTTGCAGGCTTACCATTCTTTAGGGTAACAGGTTCTGCATTTTTAATTTCCTGTTTCGCCTTACACTTCACGCAATACGCTTCCATTGGAATTTTACTTAAGAATCAATATGACAATTATAGCACTATTGCAAAATCAAGTCAAATATGTCTTAATCACCGTTTTTATGCTACAAAAATATCTAGCAATCAACGAACATTATCATGATCCCGAACACCAATTTTTAGGTCTTTCGTGGTATAAATTAGCTATAGTTTCTAAACATAATATAATTTTGGCTATTATCCAGTTTGGCGTGTAGACGCATTTTACTGCGTCCTGTGGTAGAATGAGCATAGACAAGTAAAATGATAATTTTTAAAGAAGGAGGTGTTTAAAATGGCAGAAGAAATAGAAGTACTAGTGGTGGTTAGTAAAGTTCGCGCTTTCTTGAAATCCAAGGACGCGATGATGTCGGGAGATCTGCTCGAAGCTTTAAACAAAAAAGTTTATGCACTCCTTGAGGACGCGGTAGCACGTTGTAAGGGGAATAAACGCTCCACAGTAAAACCACAGGACATCTAGGTAACCACTGATTTCAATTAAACTAAATCAACCACGGATAATACCCGCGGTTGATTTGTATTTATCGACACCCAAAAATTTTCCGCCATCAGGCGGACCCGCCGTGTTGGCGGGCAAAACACACACTACACTCAATTGATTTTGTTATTCAAAATTCTGCACGTACTCTGCGGCGGATAGGGCGGCGGTGCATCCTGAACCGGAGGCAACTATTATTTGCTTATCTCGCAGATCACTTACATCTCCTGCCACAAAAAAACCGGGGATATTAGTTTTCATTTCACGATCAGTTTCGATTTCGCCGATTCGATTCATCGCCAGACGCAATTCTTTCACGGGACCAGTAATCGGTATCAATCCTATTTCCACAAAGACGCCCTGCACGGCAATTTCCTCCATCACGCCCGTGTCCGTATGTTCAACAACAACTTTATCCACAAACTTTCCATTGCCTTTTACTTCCTTTGTTTTACCGTTCACGATCAGGCGCACCTTCCCTTCCGCCTGGGCTTTCTCCAGTTGCTTGATGCTGATTTGCTCGCCACTAAACTGCGGATTGATCGACACCACCGTGACACTCTTGGCAATATTCAACATCATCAACCCGGCCTTCAGCGCGGAATTTCCACCCCCGATAATCGCAATATCTTTGCCGTGATAAAGCGGACCGTCACAAGTGGCGCAATAAGTCACTCCCTTATTGCGATATTCTTGCTCACCAGGAATGCTTAACTTTCGCGATTCACTTCCCGTAGAATAAATCACCGCCTTGGCGGAAAATTCCGTGCCGTCTTTATCTAGGACACGAAACAAATTCCCTTGCTTCTCAATTGTTTTGACAAGCGAACGCTTGATGCAGGATTCGTCGGGAGAATAATGTTTAATTTGTTCCTCAAATTTTTCTGCCAATTCAAAACCGGTAGTATGCACAACTCCCGGCCAATTCTCAATTTCCCCCGAAACAAGCGTCGCCCCTCCAAAGGTTTCTCCAATCATCAAGGTTTTAAGATTATTGCGTAACGAATAAAGACCCGCGGTTGTGGCGGCCGGCCCGAGCCCGACAATAATAATGTCGTAGATAACACTTGATGAATCCTGCATTTTTTTAATATTATGCCGTTGCGACCAACGAAACCGTCAAACGTTCCTCGTCAAAACCAACAATTACTTCGTCTTTACCATCACCTGATATAAGCGTGACGGGAACGCCCATCTGCCCACTCTTATCAATCATTTCCTGCGCGGCGGCCTGATCTGTGGCAACATTTTTTTCCGTATACTCGATATTGTGCTCGGTAAAAAATTCTTTGGTCATTTTGCAGTAAATACAGGCGGAGGTTGTGTAAATTGTTACGTTTTTCATCTTGTTTTAGATAATTATTAGGATCCCTTTATTAAGGGGACGATGGACTAAGGATACTACTACCATTAAGAAGGGCAAGATGTATTCGCTTGTTTTTTTTCGCGAAGAATGTATATTGAAATGTCGTTTGTTTTTGATTAGTTCATTCTTTTGCAAAGGAAAAGCAATGCTTCAATATCTCGTGATTCCGCTAAGTGAAGGATACGACGTGAAACAATGGGTAACCATCCAGCGTCTACATGAGATAATCCGTGTCAGACTAAAGATGGAACACGGACCAGCTGTGATAGCAAAACAATTTTACTTAGACACCGGTGGTGAAGCAATAATTTACGAAAACGTCGGTGCTTTGGCCCACTCTTTGAGCTACTTCATCGCCGAACCAATCGTTCTCACGTTCGACGAAAACGAGCTACTGTAACCCACCGCGCCACCAACGACGCGGTTTTTTTATTGTTCTTCGGAACGAACAATAAAATAGGCAAAACCCAAAATTACAAAAATTGAAACATACTGCATCAAGGACAACCCCGCATACTTCTCCACCCCGAATTGACCGCCATTTTCATATAAAAATTCCAACAAGAAACGTGCGACAAAATACCAAATTAACGACAACCAACTAACCACACTAGCCGGTATTTTGCGGAATTTTTCCAAACTAATTATCACAATAAATCCAAATAAAGAAGATAAGGAAAAATACAAACCAAGATCGTGTCGTGAGATATCGCCAGTCCTAACTGCTAAAAAGAAGTTTGCTACGCGTCCAAGATGTTCATGAATCAAAAAACACCCTATACGATTGACACCCTCCGTCAAAAGCAGGGGCGGGCCAAGAATTTTTATAATCGCGCTTGGTAAAACGCGGTACTTTCGAATAAAGAAAAAAGTGATAACTATCCCAACAACAACTGCCCCCAAACTCGAAAAACCGCTTCCAGAACGTTCAACTAAGCCGGATAAGCTGAAACCCTTATTTAACAACACAAAAACCGCCCTACCGCCAACAAACGCACCAAGAGTTAACCAAAAAACCAGATCAACAATTGTTTTGGTTTTAATGTTGAATTCTTTTGCCCGTTTAATCGCGACCAATGTACCGGCAATTATTCCCAACGCTAAAAACAAACCCCAAACCTGAACAACTAAAAACCCAAGCGTTATTTTATCGATATAAAAATACGGGATCATGACAACAGTATACTCTTGGTGGTTAAGGTGACGTACGGCACCACGCCAAGTAATTCATTAAGCGGATTTAAAAACATTTTTCGCAAAAATGTTTTTACCTCGGAGACCGCCTTCAGGCGGTCGAGAATGAGTCTTAATGAATTATTTGGCGTGGTGCTACAGATTGATCTCATCCAAATTGATTTTACGCACCCGCACGGATCCCCTATGTCGCTCGAGAATTGGATCCCCGATCGCGGTCGGGGATGAAAATGCGAACTTGGATCCTCGATGTCGCTCGAGGATGATTTTGCGAACACGCAAAATCACTTTGCTTCGGTGAGGAAAACGGTAATATTTTTTTCTACATCTTTCGACAACACCGTCAAGACTAACGTGTCGCCTGGTCGCTTATCGCCAACAAATGATTGTAGTGATTTTTCACTTGTAACATCTTGCCCTCCAACCTTAGTAATAATATCCCCCTCTTTTATTCCCGCCTTTTCCGCCCCGCTACCGAGAAGCACCGCCGGAGCTTGTGTTCCACCACTCACAACCAATGCACCATGATCAACCGCTAATTTATTTTGATCTTTAATTTCCGGAGTAATAGAAACATAACGAACGCCGAGAATCGCGCGGACAACACGCCCATCTTTCTTATAATCACTGATTGCTCTCGATGCCTCATTCGCGGGAATAGCGAAACTGATATTTTCCGCGCTTCCCGCCGTCGCAGAATTCACCCCCACCACCTGTCCACTCAAATCCAATAGCGGTCCACCGGAATTCCCGGGATTAATCGCCGCGTCGGTTTGAATCACAGAATTTAAGGTCTCCACTTCGCCTGTATACGAATTACCGGCCTGCACCTGTCTGCCGATACCGGAAACTATCCCCGCGCTAACGCTATTGGGAAATTCACCCAGAGGATTACCGATTGCCACCACTATCTGACCAACTTTTATTTTACTCGAATCAGCGAACTGCAACGTTGGCAAGTTTGTCTTTTCCACCTTCAATATCGCCAGATCAAACAATGGATCTTGCGCGACCACTTTTGCCTTCAGACGATCCCCACTCTTCAAAACAACCTCATAACTGGCGCTTTCATCGCTGACCACGTGTTTATTGGTAATTATCAGACCACTGCTGTCAACAATAAACCCGGATCCGCCACCTACTTCTTGCGGAATCGGTGTGCCGGTAGGTTGTTGAACCTGAATTCTAAACGGCGATTGCCCAAAAAATTGACTGTCAAATGGATCAACGGGAACATTCCGCACTTGTTGGATGTTTTTGATAATTGAAATTGCGACAACGGCAGGACTGGTTTGATCAACAACATTAACAATCGAATCGCCACTTCCTCCACGCTGAGGCATCGCTGTATTCAAATTTACACCGGTATTAATTGGGTTTTTACTTACTCGCTGATTTACCACACCGGCACCGACCAAACCACCGATAAACCCGAGTCCCACACAAACCAAAAGCAACACCATCGTGCTACGATCATTTTTTACGCTAAGATTTTGGTCCTGTTCCATTTCTTCCTTATGTTAATGATTAATATATTGCCCCAACACTAACAGCCTCTCCTCTTTTTAATAATTGTAAAGTCTCCCTTTCGCTATCGACCTTATCGGCATTGCCGAGTGTTACGGCAATTATCATACCGTCTGGAGTCAGTTTTGCCAGTACAAGACAATACAATGCCTCATCCAAATAGCCGGTCTTGCTGGCAAGAAATTGGCCAGGTGTTCGTTCAAACAAATCATCCGGATTTTTGATTGTGTGCTCTCGCTTGGTGTTTTGTGTAATTATTTTATATTCTTTTTGAGAGGCGGCATCCAAGATCAACGGGTAACGCGAAAAAGCATATCCCGCCATCCGCGCGATATCATATGCCGTACCGGTATTTTTCGGCGAAAGACCACTCGCCTCTTGAAAATGTAATGACTCTAATTTCAACTCAACCGCTTTGCGATTCATCGCCGAAACAAAATCAGTCGCCGATAAATTAACATGCTTAGTAATAGACAGCGCGGCATTGTTTGCCGAACCGGTAATACTCGCGTAAAAAAGATCTTTTACGGTAACCGTCTCTCTTCCTGCAACAATACGAAGATTGCCCCCGATTGTATAATCATCCTGTAGAATAGTAACAACTTTTTTTAATGGAATTTTGTTGTCTAGCGCGACCATTCCACTCATTAATTTTGTAATACTCGCCATTGGCAACACTTCAAAAGCGTTTTCGGCGTATATCACCCTTCCCGTATCGGCATTAATAACAATCCCCGCTTTAGAGTGAAGGGTTTTTACCACAGGAACTGAATCAAAATTTTCACTAATCCCAACCTCTGACACAGTGTCTGTTTTTTGTACACCTTCGCCAAATACCCCCCAATTATCTTGTCCAATGGTTTTTTGATCCCGAGAATAAACAATTTGTATCCCAAAAATTACAACGACAAACACCACCACGACCGCCATCACAAATTTCGTGATTGCTGCCAATCGCATCTGACTATCGATTATTATTCGTCACCAAATTCAGCCTCTTCTTCTTTCTTTTCATCTTCATCTTCCACAACGGCGTGAACCCACTTACCGTTATCGTCTTCACAGGATGGACACACCGAAAAGTCGTCATCCCGCTCAAACTCGGTCATTTCCCCGCATGATGTACAGACATATTCTCCAGTCTTTAGAGTTGTATCTGAAATATCATATTCTGCCATTTTGTTTCTTTTTTAATAGTTATAGCCCCCAATTGTTTTAACTGTTTCGCATAATAGCAATGAGTGGAAAAGAATACAACAGGGAACTTTTATTTCTCAATTTTTTCGATGTAGTTCTATTAGATCCGAAATCTCTACAATATTAATTAGCCGCCCAAATTATCAATTTTCAATTCCCAATTTTCAATGAATGATCAATTTTGATAATTATTAATAAGATAGAAAAATGTTTTCTTGTATGTTTTTTACGTGAAGATTAAACTTAGCCCATATGATTGACACCCTACCCATCCACCATCATTCACGGGTTTTATTTCTCTTGAATAAAAGTGAGATCGTAGCTTTTCCCACCGGCACATCATATGGCTTGGGGGTGAATGCGCTCGATAAAGTGGCACTTGAAAAACTAGCGGAACTCAAGGGTCGCACGGGAGAAAAAGCCTACAGCATTTTGCTCCCAACAAAGGATAAGAACAAATTTGTTGATATTACGGAACAAGAAATAAAAGTTTTAGAAAAATTCAATGACAAACCGTTAACTTTGCTGGTAAAACCACAGGCAATCCTCGCGCACCTCGCAAAAGACGGTCGAATCGGCGTGCGAACGGCAGATCACCCATTCACTAAGGGCCTTGTGGATTTATTGGAATTCCCCATTACCGCCACCTCCGCAAACCATACGGGTGAAAATCCCGCCTATTCCACTGATGAATTAACAAAAATGTTTACCAAAGAAACCTTTATGGCGGTTGATGGGGGAAAATTGCCGGTAAACGCCCCCTCCACGGTAGCAAAATTTGAAGATGGCAAATGGATAATTTTGCGCGAAGGTTCAATCAAGAAAAAAGAACTGGAAGCGATATAGACCCCACAAAATACCGCTCTCTATTTTCCGGTTTTGATTATTTTAATGTTGTGATCGAATCGACAAGAGCCATAAATGCTGTTTCATCGAACAAGGGCTCTTCAGACCCGTAACTCATTTGCACCGCAACCAACCGACCATCAGCTAATTTTAGGTACACGACATCGTAGGGCGTCGATCCTTCTACTCGAACATAACGCGTTCCGGAAATTCCTTGTGCCGTAGTTATCTTTTCCTGTCCTTTAGAGAGTTTAGCATCGGAATCTTCCGCGTTCTTTGATGTTGGATATAGAGATATTGTTTGACCGGGAAGAAATTGTGGTAATTCATTTGCGGGAGGAACTTCTGCACCACCCTGCAACCGATTGACCAAGTTCACATAATCACTCTCTTGTTGTTCGGTGCCTTTAGTAATAGTGAGCGCGGAAAAACCTTTTGGCGAATTTTTTTCATCCATTGCGACAATTTTTGATGCCACACGATACCCTACGGGTACCGAATAACTAAATTTTCCACTTGAAAAATAGTCCGAAACGGTTTTTGACACAGCAATACTTGAGGGACTAGTCGACGAAATTGGAGTTGGTGTATTCAATTGAACAACTGAACTGGCGTTTGGTGTTCCCGTAACAGGGGGTTTAATGGATACTTTATTTTCAACAGTCGCCCTATTTCCAGCGCCAATCATTGAGAGCACAAGAACGATTATTATTCCCCCAAAAAGCGCCCCCATTATTCCGTACAAAAAAAGGTTTCTTGTTGATTTGCGCATATCTTTTTAGATTAAGGCTCTTTTTCTTCCTGCGCCGTGTCGGTCTTCAAGTGAAACGTGTTCTCAATTTTGCGAACGTGATTTTCCAGTTCCTTTAAACGGTCACGACAGCTTTTGGCGAGTTCCAAGCCTCGTTCAAATTTTGGCAAATCACGCTCTAAATCAATGTTGCCTGTTTCAAACTCCGCGACGATTTTTTCGAGTTCTTCGTAGGATTTGGTGAAATTTTGGGGGGATTTTGTAGACATTTTTCTGATGAATTTATGATTGAATCAATTATACCACGATGTAATACTGTTCTAATACTATCACCATTTTTAAGTTCCAGCGCGTCCCGAATCACTTTGCCGGCACTGGTTTTCGTTATCGAATACCCGCGCGCCAAAGTTTTTTCGGGATGCATCGAGTTGAGTACCCGCTCAACGGCAACTACTTTCTGCCCATATCGGTTTAGGCTTTCCGTATAAGCTGTGCGCATATTTTTCTGCATATTTTGCAAGCCTGACGCATTTTTTTGCAATGATAAAGAAAATATACGCCCGACATTAACCATTTGTTGCGCTAAAAACTGAACCTTCTCCACGGAATTGGCAACGGATTCGTGCAATCTATTCACGGCCCTCTGCACACCTCGCTCTTTTGTGTTGATATTTTCTTGCACATTATCCGCCATACGCTTGGTTAATTGATTGATTGACGCAATCAAATCTTCTCTTGTTGGGGTAAGCAATTCCGCGCAATTTGACGGGGTTGATCCTCGCACATCGGAAACATAATCGACTAGGGTCACATCGCGTTCATGGCCGACTCCGGTCATGGTTGGAATACGCGACCTGGCCAGCGTCCGCACGACACCTTCATCATTAAAAGCGTGTAAATCCTCTATACTACCGCCACCGCGCACCAAAACCAACGCATCCAAATCAGGCAAACTTTCATTTAGCTGCTCAATCGCCGAGCAAATTTCTTTTGTAGCCTCACGTCCCTGAACGGCCACAGAGATAAAATTTATTTCGATCCCGCCCCGACGCGCTTTAAGCACTTTTATGAAGTCTGTATATGCCGCGGCATCTGAAGAAGTAATCAAAGCAATTTTCTCCGGAAAACGCGGAAGACGCCTTTTGCGTGCCGGATCAAAAAGCCCCTCTGCCTCCATTTTTCTTTTTAATAACTCAAAAGCGCGCTTAAGTGCGCCTTCCCCGGAAGGCTCAACTATTTCAACGTTGATGCTAAATTTTCCAAATTTCGGGTAAATTCTCGGCACACCCCAAACCCGCACTTTCATTCCTTCTTCAATCGGCGTCCGAACGCGAAAAAGCATCGCGAAACAATTCACGATTGACGCTTCGTCTTTCAAACTAAAATACATCCACTTGCCTTGTGAAATATGCAAATCACAAACTTCCCCCTCTACCCAGGCCACCTGATCGGCCATAACCGCGTTTACCTGTTCAATAAACTCCGTAACCGTTAACGGTTTTACGGCTGTTTCTGCATTTTCATTTTGTCCAACCATTCTGCTTTTGAAAAAACTATTTTTCTTCGCTAGGCTTTTGGAAAAAAGCGAGATACAGTATTTCTAAAATGCCAAATGTATTAACTACCATAATCCCAATAAACCACGGCAGTTGTTTGTTGCGAGCAGAACGCCAAAGCGCGAAACCCTTCCAAGGGATCGTCCAAATAATTAGTAAAACCAGCCATTGCATTTTTGCCGGATCATTTAAAAGTGTGACAATAGCGTTAGTATTCATGGGGTCAATTATACATCTCCCTGCTCTCTTTTTCCAATCTACCAAAGTGAAAACCGCCGTAATCACTCTGCCCAGGGGCAAAAAAAGCGATAAACGGCGGTGATTGGTCTCCTGACCGTTGCGACGGATTCTTCCATGGGCCGTCAAGGCTTAATCGACCATGGCCCCACTCCTTTCCAAAAAAATGTGCAGTTGTCGAACACGACGCGCAACCGGTGCTACTTCCTGTTTCCACCCTTTTCTCCTTTCGGGCTTACGCACCAAGTACCCACAACCGTAGCGGGCACAATCAACCTAGCACAATTATTTTTTCTGTCAAGTAGCCTTGTCCGTTTTTTCTTTATTGTCGCCTAATTGTTTCCAAGCAACATCAAAAATCGCTTTAAATGAGTCCGCGATATCCACATGTTCAATCAAAACGCCGATTATTTTTTTTCTAAAAGAAACAATCGATAAAAGCGGTCCGTGCACGGAAAAATGCGCCTTGATCGGTAATTTTTCCTTTTCAATATAGCGACTTTCCCGCAAAGCTTTTTTATCAGATTCAGGTGACCGTTTTTCGCCGTCAGAAGTCGTGTAGATATTAAAAGATTTAATCCCCGCTTTAACCCGTACACCACGAATCTCTTCATCATACTCATTCGATGCCCTTGGAAAAAGATTTTCCATCACATCATCCGACCCCATTCCATACATCGGTTCACTGCTGATCTCAACAAACTCACGTTGCAGATTTTTTAGTCCTTCTTTACCCTCAAAAAGACGAATTGAGGGGCGTTCTTCCGACAGCGCATACAAAGCCCTTAGTTCCGGCAAAAGATGGTGCAATCGTACCCGTTGCTCGTGCGCGTCGCGTTCTCGCTTACGAATCAAATTATCAAGATCTTCCGGAGGTGAAGCGATAAATACCGTCTTTTTCCCGATTAGTCCTTTTTTGCAAAGGCCTTTGTGAATAAGCGAATCCAAAACAACATAGGCCGTAGGACGAACAATATCCGCCTTTCTTGAAATGGTTTGAACCGGCGCTTGCCCAAGTTGAAGTAAAGCAAGATACACCGCCGCTTCTTTTTCAGTCAAACCAAGATTTTCAATATATGACTTTATTTCCATAGTCTTTAATTAACACACATCGGGCTATTTATCAATGGCTCTTATTGTAAACACTCATTAGTTAAGGAAAGAATCGTCGCGTCCGATCACGGAACGGAGCAAGGTTGCTCCGTTCCGTGATCGGTGTTGGTTAGCGTCGACGACGAACACGGATTCCTGCTTGCGACAGGAATGACAACGCGGAAGTGGACACGACGGCTGTTTCCTTTTTTTCCTTGACCTGTGAGCGGTTACCGCTTATTTATTATTCTTAAACGCGTCTGCGATAATAACAGCATTAAAACCAAACACGAGCACTACCAGGCCGGCAATTAACGCATCTAAATATTTATCTCTCTGATGTAACACAACCAACGGTTTACCAACCAATACGGAAAATATTAACGAGCTATTCCCGTTATCATTAAGCAATTCAACGCGATCCTTTACGTTTACCACGATTGACTCTCCGATATCGTTTGCTTCTTTTGCGTTCTTCGCGGAAAAACTAAGATTAATAAATTGACCGGAAACTTTTTTAACGGTAAAAACTTTTTCCACATTACGAATTGAGCCCGTTAATAAAGGTACATTCGCTTTTTCATAAATTCGCGCGACAAAATCCGGCGATTTAAACCAACTGGCCAAAGTATTGGAAAATAAATCCGTCGCCTGCAAAGCATAATATCCATCATATTCGTAATTATTAGTCACCGGTCTACGCGGAACAGGGATTGAAATATCAACCGAAACATCCTGATACTGTGAGAGACGCGGAATAATCAAAACCGTTGCGACCATCGCCAAAACCGCAGAAATTATTATCATCTTGACGCACTTGCCAATTAAAATGGAAAATGGCGTCATACAGATACTTGTTTTTCAACACGCTTTCGAGGAAATTTATTCCACTCACGATTAATCATTTCCATAAAATTCACCTTAAATCTTTCGGTACTAAAAAGCAACGCTCTTTCGCGGATTTTATTAGGATCCAAATCCATTTTTAATACTTTTTGCACTGACGCGCTTAAAGATTCGACCGTTTGATCCGCGAAGAAAATTCCGGTATCAGAAGTAACGGTTTCCAACGCGCCACCGCCGGCAAAGGCAATAACAGGTCTGCCCGAAGCGGCGGCCTCCAAGACTGTTAATCCAAAATCCTCCTCCTGCGGAAATATAAACGCCCGACATTCGGAAAACATTTTTTTTATTTGTTCGTCGGACAGGAACCCATGAAACTTAATATCGGGTCCGGCAATTTTTTTAAGTTTTTCCTCCTCCGGACCGGTACCGACAATATCCAACGGTAATCCTAATCTATTAAAAGCCTCGATGGCCAAATCGATACGTTTATATGACATTAAACGGCTCACAATCAAAAATCGATTACCGATTGTTTTAGCAATATAATATGCTCCACAATCCACGGGCGGATAAACAACCATCGCGTCACGTTGATAATATTTCTTGATTCGCTTAGCGACAAAATTTGAAATTGCGACAAATGAATCAACTCTATCCGCGGCAAAGGAGTCCCAGAGGCGAACATAAGTTAATGGGAACGGGATAAGAGATCTCAACCAACTCGGCACCGTAAACTCTCTAACATAACGATGACTATCATCCCAAACATACCGCATAGGAGTAAAACAATACGAAATATGTAAAGTGTTTGGACCGGTAATAACTCCCTTACCGAAGGAGTGCGACGCGGAAATTACTAGGTCATATTTCGATAAATTAAATTGCTCGATAATTATCGGCATAAATAGTGGAAACAATCGATGACGCGACCTTGCTAAAGGAATATTTTGCAGAAAACTGGTTTTAATACGAGAACCATCTAATAACCCTTCAGTTACTTTTTTATCGTGCAATAAGGTATAAACCGGTGCGTTGGGAAACATATCCATAAGAACCTTTAAAACACGCTCTCCCCCGCCAAATTGCGTCAAATAATCATGAACGAGAGCGATACGCATACAGACAATATACTCTGACACACTTGAGTTTGCGAACCAAAAAATCCCAAACCCCAAATCCCAATGTCCAACAAAACCCTAATTTCCTAAAGCACAAAAGGCGAATTGTTGGTCATTTAGGATTTTAGAGTTTTGTTGGGATTTGGAATTTGGTCATTGGGATTTCGTTAGACGGCCGTCCTGTCCCACAACAATTTCCAAAGCGTGCGAAAAAATATTTGCAAATCCAGTTTCATATTCCACTGCTCAATATACTGTGTGTCCATTGTTGCCTCATCTTCAAAAGAAAGCTCCGAACTTCCACTGGCTTGAGCGAGGCCGGTCATCCCGGGCTTGATTGTAAACAAACGGCGATGTTCTTTGCGGTATTGCGCGATTTCCTCGGGTAAATGTGGACGCGGACCAATTAAACTCATCTCATTTCGAAGCACGTTCCAAAGTTGTGGCACTTCATCAATACGATATTTTCGCAAAATCCTGCCAATACGAGTAATTCTTGGATCGTTCCGCATTTTAAATAATGGGCCACTTCTTTCGTTTTGAGACATCAATTCCTTTTTTTGTTTTTCCGCGTCACTGATCATTGTTCGAAATTTTACAATACGAAATATCTTCTTGTTTTTCCCAATCCTTTTTTGTTTAAAGAAAATTGGACCGGTAGAATCCCACGCAATGATAAATCCAACCAAAGCAAGAAAGGGAGACAATAAAATTATTCCCAATATCGCGCCAAACAAATCAAAAGCTCTTTTAATTACCCGCCCCCAACCGTCCAACGGTGTACGTCTCAACTCTACAAGCGGATAACCGGCGAGCGTTCGCGTTATAACATTGGACGTTCTCGTAGAATACAAATTTGGCACATATTTATATTCAATTTTATAATCTTCACAAAAATCCATTAACGTAAATGTTTCTTTCTCATCTAGATATGGATCACACTGGATAATCTCATCAATTAGGTGTTTATCGTGAAGAGCATTGAGTTTTTTTTCATCGACGTGCCGTAAATGAGCGATCACTTTATAACCGATTCTTTTTTCATTTAAAAATCTTTTCTTAAGCTGTTCAGCAACGACAGTATCGCCCACCAAAACCACCAAATGAGCCCCAACGCCTTTTTCAAACAATCTAATTTGAATATATCTGACGACACGCCTAAAAATTGTCACCAATAAAATTGAGGCCAACCAAGCGGCCACTAACAAAAACCGTGATTGAAACAATTCCGCACGAAAAAACATCCACCCAATAACTGTCGCGACACTCAACGTCGCACCGGCACAAATTCTGGTAAATTCTTCAAATCCACGGCGCGTCGACCCCATTGAATAAAGCCCGAGGATACCAAAAATTACGATCGTCAGTATCCCAACCACCGCCACAAGAAAAACAAATTGACGAAGTGGCAAATCAAATCTAAACAACGCCGGTCTAATTGCGTTTAGAGTCGGACTAACACGAATTATATACGTCAAGATACTTGCCACCAAAATGGCTACTAAATCCAAAGGTACGAGGACTGCGTCAAAAAATATTTCTGAACGTTTCATATAATGTGAAGGGTGCTCCTACTTAGAGATATTAAACCCCAATTTTACCGAAAACACAAGCATCATAAATAGATTTATGAATGATGATTTATGAAAAATGAAGCGTTCGCGTATTCATCATTCATAAATCATTATTCTACGTTGCTCCAGCGGAGGGCAGCTGTACGCCGGGTTCTGTTCCAAAGTTGCCTCGGAGCATAACAATCCTTTGGCGATAGCCATCTATCTTGAGTATACTTTGCAGTATACCTCTCCTATGAATTAGGAAGCTCGCTACCTTTGTTTGCGATTGCACTAGGTGGGGCTTGCCCCGTAACACTGTTGCCAGCGTCACGCGTGGTCTCTTACACCGCGATTTCACCCTTACTCCGCTTGCGCGAAGCGGTATGTTTCTGTTGCGCTATCCCGATCCCGTATCGAGTACGGGACGGTTGACGTTATCAACCACCATTGTCATTGCCACAGTAAAGTGAACAAAGAGTGCCCGGACGTTCCTCCCTTTCGGGCGACCATCCACTGCCTTCCGCAACGACTATAATGACGTATTTTGTCTTTTTTGTCAAATTTAATTCGTGTCCAACGCCTTATTTACCAACTTATCCGCCGCCTTGTTTTTTTCTCTGGGAATTGAATAAAAAACAATAAAATCAAACGAATCTCTTAGAACAAAAACCCGACTGGCCAATTCGATCATCTTAGGATCTTTTATTCTATACTCCCCTTTTATTTGGCGAACCACCAACTCACTATCCAAATAACACTCTACTTCCGTTGCTTTGTTTTTTTGTGCTTCTTCCAAACCGCGAATGATGGCGCGATATTCCGCGACATTGTTGGTGGCAACACCGATCCTTTCGCCAATTTCAATTTTTTTGTCCGGCAGTTCAATGACAACGCCAATTGCCGCCGGCCCGGGATTGCCACGTGACCCACCGTCCGAATGAATCGTTGCTTTCATATCTTATGGGACAATCTTAACATTTTTAGGCCCTCACGCCACCCTACAACATTAATCTGAGACCCGCATATCAATAAGCATAATATCAACAGTAATGTTCCCTCTAAACTCATTTATTTTCAGCTCACACAAAACATCAGTCATTTGACCGATAGATAAACCAACCTCTTTCTTCCAATTAAAAGCTACCCCCGCCAATATGCCATTACTGAAATCAGGATGGTAAAAAACAAATCTTTTATGTTCTTTAGCTGAACCAATATCTCGCATTTCCCTAATTTCCAAATTCCTGATCATAAATATCGGTTTACTATTTCCTTCTCCGTGTGGTTCAAGACATTTTAAGGCCTGAACAAAATCCAAATCAATTATTGATGTTCCAATCTCGAGGTCGTATGAAATTACTTTATTTTCATTTGTTATGCCAAATTTTAATTCATTAAAATACTGTGAGAGCAACACTAAGTTCTTAGTCAAAAATGAAAAACCGCCAGCCGTAAAATGTCCGCCATATTTTGTGAGAATTTTTTTTGTTCCCGAAAGAATTTCCATAATATCGACTAATCCATCACCACGAATAGAGCCCGTACTTATTTCTTCACCGACATTTACAACTGCGGCTGGACGACCATATTCATCAGCCAGTTTTCCCGCAAGTATACCTAAAATACCAATTGGCCAATTACCTGCCACAAAAATGACACTCGAAAGATCTATGACATGGTTTAATTTTTCCTTAATTTCTTCTATTGCGTCAGAAGTAATCGCTCGCCGACTGTTGTTTAAAGCATCTAATTCTAAAGTTAATTTTTCTGCCTCAAGATGATCTTTCGTTCTAATTAGAGTATAAGCAAGATCAGCATGTTGCATTCTTCCGGCCGCATTTAGACGGGGAATAATTTTGAAAGCCAAAGCTTCGGCATCTAAATTATTCTTATAAATTCCTGAACGTGCCATTAACGCAATCAAGCCCAAACGTTTTGTTACAGCAAGTACTTTAAGACCAAATTTCACAATATGACGATTTTCCCCGTTCATGGGTACTCGGTCTGCAATTGTTCCTAAAGCGGCCAGATCCAGCAACCATTTCGCCTCATCTTCTCGATCAAAATGCGCCAGTAAGCTACGCGCAAATTTAAAAGCCAACCCCGCCGCACACAGATCAGGAAATGGGTATTTACTATCGGTACGGTGTGGATTAACAACTAAGGCATTTGGTAAAATTTCCGAAATAACATGGTGATCAATTACAACAACATCCACACCTCGCTTAACAGCCAAATTGATTGCTTGATGAGCAGAAGACCCATTATCGATCGTGACCAATAAATCCGCCACTTTTGCAATCTTCTCCACGGCCGTAATATTTAATCCATAACCATCATACTCGCGATGTGGAAGAAACGCTTCGACACTAACCCCGATTTTTTCAAATGATTCAGCAAGAATCGCCGTTGATGTAACACCATCAACGTCATAATCGCCGTAAATTGCAACTCGCTCCTTTTCTTCTTTTGCACGAATTATTCGCTCAATACTCCGGCGAAAATCAGGAATATCGTTCGCTTCAAAAAAAGCGCCTTCATAAGGAGGAGAAAGAATTTCCCCATTTAATGTCGACAAGCCACGATTACTAGCCAAAATACTCAAAATGTCTTCTGTGGTACAACTTTTATCTGTGGGTACAAGACACTCCCACCCTCGTTTATTTATCATTCTCCCCACCTTTTCTTTTCCCACCTCAACATATTATGAAATAACTTTCCAAATACAGACTCTATAAAAATTATGCGAATTTTATTAAATATTGATTTTGGAATCACTGTATATAAAATTGTATGCGTTCGAAAATAAATCCGATACGCAAATTGATACCTGCATTTCCTAAATATAATATTACCATATGTCAACACAAACCACAACGCCTTTAGATTGTTCCCTTCATATTTTAGTATTTCAACCCGCAGTTTATTTTTTGATTGTTCCAACCTTGCAAGAACCAGCGAAACCTCTTTATTCAATAATTTCGCGTGTTTTTCAATCTCACCCTGAAGTTTTACCGCAAAAAATAAATCCCTTTTAGTCGACTCTATTGACGCTGGATTATTTCCAACAGTATTGGTGCCATGAATTCTGTAGAAGTGCAAATATTTTGTAACATATGCCATTTTTCTAAAATACAAGGGTAATATATTCCACAATACAAAATCGGGGAAAACAACTTCTTCCGGGAGTCTACCGATTTGTTTTATGCATGAATTTCTCACTGAAATACCGCTGGTTGGTGGACAAAAAGGGGTTCTACCGGCTAAATACTCTCGCAAGTGGTGTTCGGCCAAACATTCTTGATCTCCCTTAAATTCACCCGGTCGATGTTCTATTACACATCTATTTTCATCAACAACTTTATAATAATTATATATGACATCAATAGTTTTATCACTTTCGAACGTATTAAATATTTCGCGCAATTTTTGTTTATCCCAATAATCATCGGAGTCCAAAAAACATACATACTCCCCATTAACATATTCAAGCGCTGTATTAATTGCGGAAGTATGACCGCCATTTTTTCGAAATATATATTTAATTCTTCCGGCATATTTTTCATTCAATATCTTGGCCGTCCGATCTTTCGACCCATCGTCAACAACGACTATTTCGACACTCGAGGCTGGAAAATCTTGGTTAAAAACACTATCGATTGCTTGCTCGATAAATCGCTCGGCATTATAGGCACAAATAACCACCGAAATTTTAATTTCTTTTTCCATAAATATCATTCAAAACCGACTCCCCGACATAAAACAGCAAGGTAACCGGAAATTTTAGGAACGTGATGAAAGTTCTCTTTCAATGACAAGCAATCGATTGTATTTTTCCACGCGCTCACTTCTGGACAGACTGCCGGTCTTGATTTGACCAGCGTTGGTGCCCACTGCCAAATCGGCGATAAATGTATCCGCTGTTTCACCCGAACGATGAGAAATTATCACGCCGTAATTATTTTTTTGCGCAAGCGTTATTGCGGACAGCGTTTCCGACAACGTGCCGATTTGATTAACCTTAATCAAAATCGCGTTCGCTGCTTTGGTGTCAATACCTTTTTGCAGTCGTTCAATGTTGGTTACAAAAAAGTCATCACCAACAATTTGCAAACCTCCTCCTAATTTTTCTGTCACCTGCGTCCAACCCTGCCAATCATCTTGGTTTAAGGGATCTTCAATCGAAGAAATCGGAAACTTTTTCGCCCACTCACTGTAAAGTGAAATAAGACGTTCGCGTGATAGCTTTACCGCCGGCGCATTTAAAACATAGGCATCTTCCGATTCACTGTAGAACTCGCTTGCGGCAACATCCAAACCAAATTTAATATCGGAATTAAGTTTATAACCGCCCTGTGCTACGGCTTCCGCTAAAACTTCTAGCGCCTCATCGTTGCGTTGCAATTTTGGAGCATAACCACCCTCGTCACCGACCGCCGTCGAATAACCTTTCTTTTTTAAAATACTTGCCAACGCATGAAAAATTTCCACGCCAACACGCAATTTCTGATTAAATTCCTTCGCTTGCGGAATAATCATAAACTCCTGTACATCCAATCCCGAATCGGCGTGCGCCCCGCCATTGATCACGTTCATCATCGGCGTCGGCAAAACAAAGTTTTTTGCTTTCAAGCCGGAAATACCGCGCAAGTAAACATACAATGGCACGTCTTGAAACTGCGCGACAGCGCGCGCCACGGCCAAAGATACACCAAGAATCGCATTCGCCCCCAGGCGTTCCTTGTTTCTTGTTCCGTCAGCATCAATCATTCTTTTATCCAATCTTTTTTGATCCCCTGCGTCTTCACCTGCAAGCAACTCGGAAATTTCTCCATTAATATTTTCTACCGCCCTCAAGACACCCTTGCCACCGTAGCGTTTTTTATCTCCGTCACGCAATTCGTGCGCTTCATGGATCCCCGTTGAGGCACCGGACGGTACGGAAGCTTCGCCAATCGTTCCATCATCCAAAACAACGGTTGCCCTAACTGTCGGATTACCACGTGAGTCTAAAATTTCTTGAGCGTAAATATTTTTTATTGTTGACATGAATTTTAAATATATTAAGAACGAAGTGCTTCGATGACCGGCATTTTATCTCCCTCTAGAAGTGCGATCATCGCCCCGCCACCGGTGGAAATATGCTGAAAACCGTCAATCAAATTCATCTTATAAAGAGCAATCACCGTATCACCACCCCCAACGACGGCATAAACATGTGCCGCGTGCATCGCCTTGGCTAATTCCCTCGTTCCTTCCATAAAGTCCGACAGTTCCGTCTTCCCCATCGGACCGTTCCAAACACAAGTACCGGCGCCATCGATAACTTTCGCGTAATCCTTACTTGTTTCCGGACCAATGTCGTAAATCGCGTCTTCCGACGTTACTTTTCCGCTTTCCAAAACCAACACTTTTTCTTCACCTGTTTTTGCGTCCGTTCGTAACACACGCACATCTTTCGGAATGTGAATTTTACCATCGTATTGTTTCAATAAATCTTTCACAAAACTAAGCATTCCCGGTTCAGAAATTGAATTTCCGATCTGTGAACCTTGCGCTTGAATAAACATATTGGCCACTCCTCCACCGGTGATTAACTGATCAACTTGTGGTAACAAATTTTTTAATAATGCCGCTTTTGTTTCAATTTTTGCGCCACTGATCGCCGCCACTATCGGTTTTTTGGGATTGCTCATTGCCTTTTCAAGTACCGTCACTTCATTGGTGAAATGTAATCCCGCATAACTGGGTAAAAACTGGGTAATCCCCAACACCGATGCGTGCGAGCGATGAGAATTGGCAAACGATTCGTTCACGTAAATATCGCCCAATACGGCCAATTCTTTGGCAAAACCGACATCATTTGCTTCCTCGCGTTTATCAAAACGCAAATTCTCCAAAAAAATTATCTCGCCGTCTTGCAACGCGCCTACTGCTTCCGTTACTTCCGCGCCAACAATTCCATTCATCACCTTAATTGGCACGCCCAAATGTTCCGCTAATTTTTGCGCGATAATTTTGACCGACAATTTTTCATCCACTTTTCCACACGGACGACCCAAATGCGTCATCAAAATAACACGCGCGCCACGACTGATTATATCCTTTATCGTATCCGCACAACTAAAAAGACGCACCTCACCACCCGGTTCCACTTCCCCATCTTCAATGGCGACATCCCCATCAATGCGCACCAGGATGCGCTTTCCTTTTACATCAACATTTTCGTTAATTGTTCTCAAACTCGGCACTGTATTAGTTTCGATTACCAATTGCGATCGCCTGCTCAACCAAACGATTGGTGTAACCCCACTCATTGTCATACCAAGCAACAACTTTAATTAAATTACCGGCAACCACATTGGTCAAAGCCAAATCAACAATCGCCGAATGCGGATCACCGATAAAATCACTCGAGACGGCCGGTTCATCGGTCACTGCGACAATTCCCGCATATCTTTCGCTTTCAGAAGCCTTTTTTAACACCTCATTTATTTCTTCCTTAGTAGTATCCCGTTTTATTAAAATACAATAATCCGCGATAGAAACTGTTGGCACCGGAACACGCATCGAAAGTCCGTCGAATTTACCAGTTAATGATGGCATCGCTTGCGCGGTCGCTTTTGCCGCACCGGTTGTCGCGGGAACGATGTTATAACCGGCCGCGCGCGCACGTCTTAAATCTTTACTTGGCCCATCGACCAAATTTTGTGTTGAAGTCATCGCATGCACCGTGGTCATCATCGCTTTTTCAATTCCAAAATTTTCTTCGATAATTTGCGCCAATGGTGTAATACAATTTGTGGTGCATGAACCGTTGGAGATAATTTTTTGATCAACCAACTTTTCTTCATTCACTCCCAAGAGAATAGTGTCCACACCTTCACCATCCGCGGGAGCAGATATAATCACGTGCTTAGCACCCGCCGTAATATGTGCTTGCGCTTTTTCACCTGTCGTAAAAAAACCGGTGCATTCTAATACCACATCAACACCCAATTTCGCCCAAGGCAAGTTTTTCGGGTCTTTTTCCGCCGTCACAGGAATCGCTTTGCCGTCAACAATCAAATTTGTTTCATCAAACGAAACCGGTCGGCCATAGCGACCATAGATCGTATCGTGCGACAACAAATGCGCCAGCGTTTTTGTGTCGGTTAAGTCGTTAATCGCCACCACTTCCAAGTTCTCTTTTTCGAGCGCGATTTTCAAAGCCGCGCGCCCAATTCGACCAAAACCATTAATTGCAATTTTTGTAGTCATGTCTAAATTATAGCAGGACGTATGTAATGTGTCAGGCGTCGTGATTGTAACCGCTCACAGGTCAAGGAAAAGACACGCCAATCACCTCCGAAGTGGAGCACGCTTGCTCTTCTTCGGAGGTGGTACCGGTTAGCGTTACGCGAACCTAAACCACATCGCAGGAGGTGCTGAAGCACCACCTCCGATGTGGCCGCTACGGCTATTTCCTCAACCTGTGAGGCCTCCCTTTCAGCGCCCCATATAACCTTGTGTGACGTGGGGATTCAAGGGCGGGGCGGGGATGAGTTCCGTCATCCTCACCGCAACACCACACCAAGCAATCGTTGTTTCAAAACCAACAGAACACTCACCTTTCCAAATTAATCTCTTCCACTATATTCAGTACGGAATCTCGCATTTCTTTCGCTTTGGCAAGCGCTTGTAACATCTCTTCTTCCTCGTCTTTTTCGAAACCCGCAGTTTTTCCGGCTTCATAAGCTTTCTGCAAGTTTGTTACAATCGACTCGGCCGACTTTTTCATTCCAACAGCGATCAATTCCGGCGTAATCGGTTCCCGTTTTAGTTCTTTTAGAAAATCACCGGTTCCACAAGCAAAACACTCCGCTTCGTCTTCCTGGTCATCGCTAGTCATCACCGTCTCACCGCAACCCTCGCACCGATAAGTAATAATCGTTTCCGGCATTTTAGTATTTTTCGCGTTCTCCGCGTTTTGTTCCGCGAAAACGTCCAAAAGTTCTTTTTCGCTCAACTCATATCCGCGCTTATCCGCCATCGCCATCGCGCGACAAATCGCGCAGTCATCACACTCCGCGAGCCCATCGTGTTGAATTTCATCAGCTGAATTATTGTTGATAATGTTTTTTGTCATAACCATATTTTATCACCAACAAAAAATATGGCAAAGACCGATCTCGCCTTAAAGAGATACCACGTCATCATTTTAATCTATAAACAAACTAACACTAAATTCTGTAAACGGTTCTATGTTTTATTTTTTTTCGATGATAATAACTTTACCTCCACCCTTGCTCTACTGCCCGCATCCCTACTTGCTCTTGCGGGACATTGATTGGCCCTTGCGGGGTTTGTTGGGCCATCATTACTTGCTGACGGCGAAATTCCATTGTGATTGTGTATTTTTTCGGCAACACCGCGCTTTCAATCACGGCGATGGTGTAAGTTTTTTTGTTTTGGCTATTGTTGGCACCCAACTCGTTTTCCGGATTCCAAACAGTATTTTGCAATTCCATTTCTTTTGCGTATTCCGCGTACAAATCCGACATCCACTGCGAAAGTTCCGCGTCGGCTTCCACGACGGACTTCACGCCCAGTTCTTCCTTGGCTTCCTTTCGGCCAACAAAATAAGTGTGCGAATATAAATCTTCGGTAAAATACTTCACGACTTTATCGATTTCGTCATCGCTCATTTTATTTTTATGACTCTTGAGCAGACGCTTGGCAATCAACCGGATTAAATTATGCGTGCGATTGACGTTACCGAGCGAAAGCGGATGAATTTGCGGGTTGGCTTCCACAAATTTATTGAAAATTTTTGTCAGGTCTTCGTCGTTTTTAATGCCAAATTTTGTTTTTGCCAAATCAAAATAAGCAATCACGTCTTCAACGGAAATGGGAATCCTGTTTTGCGGATTTACCGGATCGATTGGGTTAAAAACATTGGCCGTTGATGGGTCAATCGGCGAAATTTCCGAGAGATCGCTCATCACAATCTCGTCCGCTCCCAAAGCAATCATTGTTCCCGCGCTGTGCGCTTTATAAGGAATTATGACGGAATAAACATCGCAATACTCGCGAATCATCGAAACCAGGCGCCACGGAACCATTGTGTCCCCGCCGGCGGTGTAAAGAAACAAGTCAATTTTGGCGGTTTTACCGATTTTGCGAAGCTGTTCGCTCATAATCGGGATAATATCCATCGCCACGCGGGCGTTCACAGGGCCTTGTCTATCGCTTGTGACGTAGGTGATGACTTTCGAACCCCTTTTTGCCTCAATTTTTTGTAGAATTTGATTACGTTCCATAAATTGAATGTACGCCCGAAACATCAAAAAATCAACGCAGACTGGGTGTAACTGCTCACTGGTAGAAAATTTTTCGTAGCGATCACGTCGGAGGTGGTGCACGTTTGCACTTCCTCCGACGTGGATTACGGTTTGCGTTGACGTAAACCTTCTACCACTCCCGAAGAAGTGCCTCGGCACCACTTCGGGAGTGAGCGCGACGCGGACCCTTTACGACGATACGACCACTCTTTCTCCTATTTTTGAATAATTATTTTACTAAGCAAACTTGGTGCTACACGCCAATTATGACCGTCTTCGGTAAAGATACCGGCCGTTCTTTGATTTAGTCGCACAATAACGCCGACAATCGTTCCATTTGCATGCTCAAAAGAAACCTTGTCGCCAATATGAAAATTAACCAAGCACCTTTGCGCTTCTTCCGTGTGGCGTTCTTTTATTTTTTCGTAAACTCGACGATTAAAAAATTGAAGTTCCTCATAAGAAAGCATATCCAAAAAACCGTCGATTTTCGAAATTATTTCCGGCCTTGGCAGTTGCTTATTGTTCATCTGTCTTTCTGCGCTATGGGGACTGACGTAAATAACCTGTTCATATTCTGTTCAAGTACGCTTAAGAATACGGTTACTACGATTGAATAAAATCTTGAGGCGTACTGTAAGTACGGTGAGAGATTTTGTGATTGAGTAGTAATTGTAGCCTGCCACCCTGTAGCTCCATCGGAGCGGAGGGTGGTCAGAGATGTAGTGGACATAAGATGGAGTGTTTATTTATTACCAAGCCCTTAATCTCAATCAAACAATCCTGCTACTTTTTCCGTAGCATAAAAATAAACGGTCCTACCGACTTTCTTAACGGTCAAAAATTTTTGTTTTTCAAGACTGCGCAAATCTTTAATCGCGGTAACTCTGGATGTTTCATAAACTTTCATATGCGTCACCACGGAAGTTGTAACATCTTTATTCTTATAATAATAACGCAAAAGCTGAATTTGCCGATCGTTTAATTGATATTTATCCCGCGCAATTTTTGCCATCCGCGTATTCTCTTTCCATTTTCGCGCCGCATATTCTTCAAACTCGTGCATCGCCTGGTTTATTTTACTGATATTGTATTCAATAAAATAAGTGAGATCGTTATCGTCTTGTTCGGAATAAATATAGGCGTCGCGATATTGCGCTGGTGAATTTTTTATCACTTTCGAAAGAGGAAGATAACCAAACGCCCAATACTTTTCGCGCAATAAATACCAGTAGAAAAGCGCGCGCGCCATTCTGCCGTTACCGTCAACAAAAGGGTGCAAATATCCAATCCAAAAATGAATGATGATCGCTTTTATCACGGGATGCGTAAAGCCACTATCCAATAAATCACCATTGGCGTACGCGATAAATCTTTTAATTTCCTGCTTAACAAAAACCTCTTTGGGAGGGATATGATAAGTTTCATTCTTTGAACCATCGTCGCCGACAATAATTTCATCCTCATCTTTGCGGTAGCGAGCAATATCCGATTCAGCTAGCGTATCCTTTGTAAGCGTTCTGTGAAGAGATAATAAAAGTTCCTCATTCAGCTTTTTATCCTTTAATTCAGTTTCGATAAGTCGCATTGCCTGATAATTATTTACGATCATTTGTTCGTCTTTATTTTTTGGCTTTCTTCCCTCAAGCAAAATTTGCTTGGCGGCTTTACGACTGGTATGCGCTCCTTCAAGTTGCGATGACGCAATTGCTTCCTCCATTACACCACGACTCAAGAGACGGTGTTGCAAATCGTCATTAATCTGATTTCCCGGAAGAAACAAATTACCGCCCAATTTCATATCGATTTCATGAAGAAATTGTTCAAATTTTGGAAGATAAGAAGTCCAAGAAAATAAAGGACCCGCCTCCGCTTTTATCACACTATTTCGCCTGTCGATAACTTTGTTTCGTATTACTTTTATTACCGCCCACAGTTCCAAGTTGGCAACACCCTCCGTTGTCCAATGTTTAACCTTCTCCCAATGAACATAGGGAGAAAATGATTTTTGGATTAATGCCTGCACTTTTTCATTCTGAAAAAGCTCCGCAATCTTTTGGTTGGATACACCGGAAATATCCGGTTTTTCTATTTTTTTGAGCATAAATTACTAAATAATGACTAATCCTATACCATCTTGAGTGTTTTACTGATGTGTATAGTCTATACACATTGTATACACATTGTATACACATTGTAAATAGCCACAAATGTAGCTCCTCACCGGTTTGAAAGTTCGTCTTTGCGAGCCCTTTCAAGGGCGAAGCAATCTCAGTGCATTTTGTTTCTCGCGGGAGATTGCTTCGGCATTGAAATGCCTCGCAAAGACGGCGTTTTTCGAATTACTTTCAGACGGGTGAGGAATTACCCACAATTTACTCCCACGATTGGCAAATTACCGCTTACAATACAGCAATTTTACCAGAATTCCACATTAACCCAATTATACCACTCTCCACCGCACTGTGAACATTGGAGTGATATTTGTTTTTTGCTGAAGTTGCGCTTCTACTCTTTCCAATAGACCTTCTTTTTTCACATCCACTTCGTCCTGCGCCTTGTAGAGCCTTTGGCGCATTTCGTTACGCTTTTTTTCCAAGTCTTTAATCGCGCGCTGTTCTTTCACTTTTTCCGCCAAATTCAGGATTTTTTTGGCGTTTGTTTTCATCGTCTTAATATCAATGTCCGTTCGCTTGAGTTCTATCTCTAAACTCTTTTTTACGTCTTCCGCCCACTTATCAAGTTTATCCACTTCGTCCTCAAAAAATGCACTGTTTCTTTCAAAAATACCCGAGGTCAGCGTGGCAATTTTTTCTTGTTCTTTTTGCCGTAACTCTTCATTATCAATATCCATGTTTTTTTGAATTATCTCCGCGTCAAGCGTAGATAATTTTTCTAAACTATCCGATGGACTCTTCTTTGTCAGCTCGTAAGCAAAGTATTTTGCGTGATAGGCGGTAATTTTAGACATAGTTTAACTGACAATTATATTATTTTTTATTTTCTTCTTTTTTGTGTTCGCGGATCATTTGTTCCTGCTCTTTGTCGGTTATTGGACAATCTTCACAGCGATACGTACCCAAAAAAGACATATATCCGCCCTCGGACAAAATAATAAGCTTCTTGCATTTACCACAATAAGTCGGTTCAAACTTGGGCGGATTTTCCAATTTTTCAAAATTATATTTGTTCGTGCCGTACCAAACATACATTTCCAGATTGTGTGCAAAACCTTCTAAACATTTTTTACACGTTTTCCAGTCTCCCGCATGTTCTTCTGTGTGATGATAACCACAGAGTGTATACTTACGATGGTTGCGAGAACAAATATCGCGCGAATATGAAAAGAGCTCATAATCACTTTCGTTGCCACAAATCCAGTTACCGCAACATTCGGTTTGAAATCGCTTTTTGCGCGAATTGCCACACAACCCGCACGGCGGGACAATCTGGCGAGTTTTGGTAATTTTCTTAACCGGTTTTTTAGACATCTATTTTACAATCCAATTGTTTTTTGACGTTCTAACGCCGGTTTTTCTTCCGACGTTGATGATACCGCGCCGTGTCTAATTACCGTCACCGCCAATTCTTGCGCTTGAGCTGATGCCTGTTTGAGATCTTGCTGAAGTTTAGTGATTATTCCTTCCTGTTCGACTGATTTTTCCTGCAGGTGTTGAATTTTTAAATCTTGAATCGCTTTCGCGGAATCCCATTCCTTTCTTGCTGTGTTCATTATCGCGCCCTGTTCATTGCGCACGATAAAACCAACGGCTTTTTCTTTTTCTGCCAACTGTTTTTCCAGGTTTTTCGGAAATTCTTCGGCTTGTTTTTGCAGAGTCACCAATTCCGTTTCGCGGGTTTTAAGCGCTACTTCTCGCTCCGCCAAACTTTTTTCTTTTTGCGTTAGCTCTTCGGAAACCTGCGTGTCCGTCCGCTTTTGTTTCAGTTTCGTGGCATACTCAAATTCTTCCTGTTCGCGCGTCCAATCGCGCTTTTGATTTTGTATTTCCGTTTCCAGCGCCAGTTTCTTTTGCGCGATGTCCGCTTCCAGTTCGTGCTTTTTCTTTTCCGCTTCTTCGATTATTTTCTTCAACGCGTCCGCGCCCACCTGCACATTATATTGCGTTTCCAAAACGGCGCGTGAAACTTCAATCGCCTTTTGCATTTCGGACAACCGTTGGGCTTCCGCCAACAACTTTTTCTCCAAATCGACAATCGTCGTTTCAATGCCGGTTTTCAATTCTCCAACAGACTTGGAAATTTGTTCAGTTGTTTGTTCTTTGGTTTTGCCCAATACTTCTTGATTTTTCGGGTCGTAAGCGACATTGGCCAACATTTGCAGTTCATCGTAGCGCTGTTTCAGTGATTCGTATTCCTCCATTATTTCCGCTTTTTTCATTTTTTCGATAGGCATAATTTTCACGAGAAGGATTAGTACTGTGAGCTTATAACTGGACTTTGCGGTTGTCCAGACTAACAGCACTAACCAACACCACTCCCGAAGAAGTGCCTCGGAACCACTTCGGGAGTGAACACGACGATGAAATCACTCAGTCAATTCTTGTTTACGCTTTTCCAGCACTGCCCAATAGTTGCACTTTTGACGCTACTACTACTTGGACGGCCTTACGGACTGGTGTAAGTATTTTGCGAGGATCGACCGATACAATTTTTGTTTTTTCTTCATCATTCATTCCTTTTTCAATAGAATCATGAAAAGCCTCACGCAACTCTGTGTCTATATTTACTTTCGCGATACCCATTTTTACTGCTTGAGTAATTTCCATTGGAGGTAACCCAGATGCGCCGTGGAGGACCAGTGGTACTTTCACGACCTTATGAATTTCTCGCAATCGTTCGAAGCGAATTTTTTCTTCGCCGCGAAACGCGCCATGAATTGTACCAACCGACACGGCCAATGCATCTACGCCTGTTGCAACAACGAAATTAACAGCTTCCGTTGGATCAGTAAGCATCGATTCATCCATTTTTATATCGGAAGCGACCATTCCTTCTTTACCTTGAATTGCGCCAATTTCTCCTTCCACCCAGACGTCATTTTGATGTGCTAATTCTACGACTTTTTTTGTTAAAGCAACATTTTCGTCGAATGATAATTTGGAACCATCGATCATCACTGACTTATAGCCGACGTGAATACATTTTTGAACAATTTCGAACGAACGACCATGGTCGAGATGAATAAATATTGGAACAGAAACTGATTTTGCGACATCACTAATAATGTCGCGCAATGTTTCTAATCCGGCGTATTCAATCGCGCTTTCAGAGGTTTGAATAATTCCCGGGGAGTTTTTTTCCTGCAGACCCCAAGCAATTGCTTGGGTCATTTCCAAATTTGATGTATTAAACGCCCCGAGTGCCCAACCTTCACGGAAGGCTTGTTCATATAAGGAATGTGGGTTTTTGATGAGCATGGTATATAAAATATTATTTTTGAGATTGCTTCCACCCTTCGCCTCTTGGCTACGGAGTGGCAGGCGGCGCTGAAGTGCCTCGCAAAGACGGACGCTTACTCTTACTCACTAAAACCCACCCCCGCCCTCCTTTAACAAAGGAGGGAATCGCCGACTACGCTAAACTCGCGACCTCGCGGATTATGGCTACTAACTCGGCTGGTTTAGTGGACGCGCCACCAACTAACGCTCCATCTACACCCGGTTCGGACACAAACTTCTTTACCGTTTTCGCGGTTACGCTACCACCGTATAAAACGCGCATCTTGTCCATATATTTATTGCCACCCGCTTCGGAAATTATTTTGCGAATAAGATTAATAATTTCTGCCACTTCTTGTGCTTCGGGTTGCGGTGCTTCCAGTCCCGGCCCCGCACTGATTGCCCAAACCGGTTCGTAGGCAAAGGTGATCCGCGGAAAATCCAGCAGTGAAATATCAGCCAACACCCTTCTAACTTGTTCCCGAATTTTTTCGATCGTTTTCTCTGCTTCATGTTCTTCAAAAGATTCCCCGACGCAAATAATCGGATGAATACCATTTTTAAGCGCCAGTTTAGTTTTTAGGGCAACAATTTCGTCTGTATCACCGTGGTATTTTCGTCTTTCGGAATGACCAACAATACAGTGACGAACATAGTCTTTTACCTCACTAACTGACACATCGCCCGTATATGCACCGGACTCCATGAAATGAATGTCTTGGGCTGCAATCTCCACCGTGCTTCCGTTACAAATTTCTTTTATCGCGGACAAAAGAGGATAGGAAGGGCTGATAATAACGTCCACTGGTTCATCGCGTAATATTTTTACTAAGCTCTGTGCGGCGGCGATGGACGCTTTCGCGTCTAAATACATTTTCCAGTTTGCGACTATTAGGGGTTTGCGTTGCATGTTGTTTGTTAAAACTAAATCATCTTTCTTTGACCAGGGACCGACCTTGGACAAACCTGTCCAAGGTCGGTCCCTGGTCAGAATTGGCCCCGTAAATACTCGGCGTCATCTTCCGGCAGAGTTGTACTAATTTCCACTCCCGTGGCCATTTCGAACCCGGCCGACATTTGCATTCTTGGCAAGATATGAATCTGCCAATGAAAGTGCGCGTATTGATCTCGCGGATAATATGAGCCGGTGTCATCACACGGCGAGGAATAAAGATACATATTATATGCCGGATTATCAAAACCCTTATTCAGTCCTCCCGTGGCCCGCTTGAGCACTTCAACTAGTTGAGGTAATTCCAAATCGGTTAATCTTTCAAAACCGGCATGATGCTCTTTGGGAAGAATCCATTGTTCATAACTAACACGCGGTGCAAAGGGGGCCAACAAAATAAATAAATCATTTTCAAAAATAACCCGCGTTTTTTCACGGCGTTCAAATTGGACAATATCGCAATAACCACAATGTTTGTTTTTCTGAAAATATCTTTCCGCCCCGTCCAACAAATCCAAAACCTCATCAGTGGGAATAATCGGTAAAGCAAAAATTTGCCCATGAATGTGTTCCAAAGACGCGCCTGCACCCTGCAAATGATTCTCAATTACTTGCACGTAGTTTACCGTTGGTTTTTTTGTAAAATACAGATAACGATCGCGCAATGCTTTCAAAAAATACATTAGATCTGTTTCGGAAGACTTGTATGGATAACCGTTATGCTCACGGCCTACCACCACCTCGTGAAAACCAACCCCCTCCATGGCGCGATATAAACCTTCCTGCCTTTCCGCGACGGTGTCTTTTTCAATAAAAGCCGGATATTTATTGGGAAAAACACGGACCCGCCAGTCCTCTGTGTTTGGTAAATCCAATGTCGTCGGTTTCTGTGGAAATTTATCTTGATTACAGAACGGACAATCCGGTTTATAGTTAGGAATTTCTTCCTTCATTTCGTGCCCCTTATTAAAATCCTCCGGTTTTTTCGTCCGCGCAGTCGCCAAAACAACCCATTTCCCCGTTATTGGATCCTGCCGAAGTTCCGAATCTTTAAATGACTTGGTGGAATGGGTCATCGTATATTTTGCGCCAAATATTTCGTCGAATCCGAAAAACTTCCCCCAATACTTCAATATATGCGCCAGCCGACACGCGACTATTTGGATCGTTTAGCCAAACTACCGGTGCTTCTTTCATCTTAAAACCAAGCCGTTGTGCCACCGCCAAAATTTCAACGTCAAATCCCCAGCGATCGATAGTTAGACGAGGACAAATTTTTTCCACTGATGCGCCCGTAAACATCTTAAACCCACACTGCGTATCATGAATACCTCGTACGGCCATTATCTGAATCAAGAGGTTCCCCATCTGTCCCGCTAACTCCTTATACCAAGCTTGATGAATTTCTACATCCGAATCACTCAAGTGACGCGAGCCAATCACAATATCATATCCCTGTTCCTTAAAATATGGGAAAAAACGGTCAACATGATCGATGGAAGTAGAATTATCCGCATCCATAAAGACTCGATATTTACCAACAGCTTGCATTAAGCCATATCGAACGGCGTAGCCCTTGCCGTGATTCTTCGCGTCAGGATACTGGACAGCCTCAAATTTCTGAATTCCTTTTATCGCACCGGCCTGCACTTGCGTCTTGGTGGCAAAATCACGCACCACATCACTTGTTTTGTCTTTTGAACCATCGTCTACCACCAATATCTCGGATGAATAATTCTGCTTTTGCAAAAACGCAACAACACTCTTTAGTGTTTCCGGGAGTCGTTTTTCCTCGTTATAAGCGGGAATGATGACGGAGAGGTAGGTGGTAGCTTGTTTTTCCACCGGGTTTGATGTTTCAGACATGGCTAGATTATAACATGACTTTCGATTGACATAAAATGCCGAAAAAATTATCAATTTTCAATGGCCAATTTTCAATTAATGTTCAAACTCCAATTTTCAAACAACGACGTCGTAATTGATAATTGAGCCATTGATAATTAATTGAAAATTGGGAATTGATAATTGAAAATTATCTTTTCCTGTTTTTCTCCAACCAAGTCTCCAGCAACAACCGCGCCGCTTCCGCGTCCGGACTCTTCATCCCTTTCATTCGTGCCGCCATCGCGCTGGATTTGGTGGAAAAACGTTCGTCCACAAATTCTAATGGCAACCCGAGGTTATTCGTTAACTCATTGCCAAAAGACCGCACAATCGATGCCTGCGGGCCCTCTTGGCCGTCTAAAGACAACGGTAAACCCAGCAAAATTCTTTCCACGCGTTCATTGTTTGCAACCCGCCGGATTGCCTCAAAACATTCATTACGCGGTTCGGCCGGAACGGTTTTTAATGCCAACGCAAATTTTTGGTCGGTATCGGTAATCGCCAACCCCACCCGCACCGACCCGTAATCAATTGCCAGTACTGTACCCATTATTTTGTCGTTGTGAGCACGCGCGTTCCGTCTTTCGTAATCGCGACAGTTACCTCTTCATGCGCGGAAAACTTCCCGTCTTCAGTCAATACTGTCCAACCGTCATCGGCCGTTACAATTTCTTTTTTACCCATATTCACCATTGGTTCAATGGCGATAACCGTACCGATTGGCAATGAAACGCCTTGTCCTTTTCGGCCATAATTTGGCACGTTCGGCGCTTCATGAAGCGCAAAACCCACGCCGTGACCGACCATCTCGCGCACCACCGAATAACCGGCTTTTTCCGCCACTTTCTGCACCGACGCGCCAATTTCACCCGTTGTAACATTTGGTTTAACCACGTCGATTGCGGCTTGAAGTGATTGCTTTGTCGTAGCAATTAAACTTTTCGACGCCGATGAAATTTTTCCCACCCCAACCGTCATTGCCGTATCCGTATAAAGTCCGTCGTAAAGACAACCAATATCCAAACTGACAATGTCACCTTCTTCCAAAGGTTGATCATTAGGAATCCCGTGAACCACCGCGCTGTTTACCGAAACACACAAAGTTGCCGGGAAGGCTTCTACCGCTTCTCCCGACGGAGAATAATTTTTAAAAGCCGGTTGTGCGCCTTTTTCCAAAAGTTTCTTTTCGGCCGTTTGATCTAATTCAATACCTGTGATCCCAGGCTTTACCATTCCCGCCACTTCTTCCAAAACAGTACGCAAAATTTTTCCACCTTTAGCCATTCGCTCGATTTCTTCGGTGGTTTTTAATTTTATTTCTAATTTGTTCATAATCCCAGTCTTTTTCTTATCACTTTTTCCACATCTTCAGCAACTTCCGTGATTGGGCGAGCACCATCAATATGCTCACTTAAACCAAGACTATCAAGATAATTGATTACCGGCTGAGTGCGATATTTGAATTCCTCCCAGCGATTTTCCATTGCTTCCGGAACATCGTCGACACGCTTCACCAACTGAGCACCGCATTTTTGACATTTTTCTGTTCCAACTATCGCGGGCGTATTACATTTTTCACAAACCATTCTTACCAACAGACGCTCGCGCGCATTCATAATCGGTATATCCAAACAAATTGCCAAAATTTTTCCAACATGGTCTTTACCCAATTCAGCCAAAAGCGCTTCTACTTCATACAAAGTCCTGGGCGATCCATCAAACACAACCCCGTTTCCGCGAGCAAGAATCTCCTTCGTTTTTCCAACAACAATTTCAACCACAATTGGCGGAGGGGCCAAGGTGCCGGCATCAATTATTGCCGTGATCATTTTAGCAACCTCGGTCGACTCTGTTCGCATCGAACGCAAAATTTTCCCGGTTTCAATTCTTTCAAAACCGAGGCGTTCCTGAACAAAACGCGCCTGGGTTCCCTTTCCGGACCCCGGTGCGCCCATGAACATAATTACTCCTTTACCTTTTTTGGAATTTTCCATCGCGCCCATAGAATAACTTGATTTTTATTTTTGAGCAAGAAACACTACTTTTAAACCCCAAATCCCAATGTCCAATGTCCAACAAAATCACAAATCCAAAAACCCAAAACGACGTGTTTTTGGGATTTAGATAATTTAGGATTTTGTTGAGGTTTGGGGTTTGAAAATTGGGATTTTCAGCCTCAGCTGTTCTCGTACTCGCGCATCGTCAACTGCGCGTCGATTTGTTTCATTGTTTCAAGAATAACGGACACGACGATGAGCAAGCCTGTGCCACCAACCGTCAAAGTGCTCATTTTTGTAAAACCCTGTGCGACTAATGGCAAGACCGCGATTATCCCTAGGAAAAGCGCGCCGGCTAATGTAATTCTGTTTGTAACGGCCTTCAGGTAAAGCATGGTCGCGTGACCAGGACGAATCCCCGGCACGAACCCGCCCTGTTTCTGCAAGTGTTCGGCAATACGTTTCGGATCAAATGTAACGGCGGTATAAAAATAAGTAAACACAACAACAAGCAAGAAGTAGAAAATGCCATAGAAGGCACTGTTATTAAACAAACCCACAACACTGCGAGAAATTTCCGCGATTATGGTAATTGAGGATGTTGCGAAAAATTGTGCGATCACTCCTGGAAATAAAAGAAGTGACAAAGCGAAAATAATTGGAATGACGCCGGCCTGATTAACACGCAACGGCAAGTGAGTTGATACCCCACCCATTAATTTTCCACCACGAACGCGTTTGGCATAACTGACCGGAATATTACGCTGGGCTTCTGTCACAAAAACGACACCGGCCGTAACTACAACGGCAATCAGCAAAAACACCAAATAAACCGGAATTTTGGTCGGATCATACAATGAAACGGTTTGCTGTAACGATTGTGGAAGTTGCGCGATAATACCGACAAAAATAATCAACGAAGCACCATTGCCCAGTCCTTGTTCGGTAATAATTTCACCAAGCCACATCAGCAATATTGACCCAGCCGTGACGGTAATAATTGTGATGGCCATTTCGAGTGGCGTGAAAGTGAGTTGTGCGCCAACACCGCCGGAAGCGGACCCACGCTGTAAAATTGTCAGGAAACCAAAAGCCTGCACGATACCAAGCGGTACCGCCATAAGCCTAGTATACATTTGAATTTTTTGACGACCGGCTTCCCCTTCTTCCCGTTGTAACTGTTCAAACTTTGGAATAATAACAGTGAGCAACTGCATTACAATCGAAGCCGTGATGTACGGACCAACTCCAAGCATTGCCAAAGATAGTCTCGACAAACCGCCTCCGGAAAAGATGTTCAAGAGACCGATAAGATTATTTCCTTCAAAGAAACGCCTTAAGCTTTCCGCCTCAATCCCGGGAACTGGGATATGAGAAGCGATACGAAAAACCACTAACAGCCCAATCATGATTAAAAGTTTTTTTCTAAGATCGGGAGCCTTGAATAAGGCACTAAAACGGGCAAATGGTTGCATACCCAAACATGATAGGATATTTATGACTTTTTTGCCAGTGTATTGAGGTCGGACATCGCGCTAGGGTCGGACTTTGTGAAAGGTCCGACCCTCATTGGTAGCGCCGTAGACCAATCAAGGTCGGACCCCTTCGCGGAGTCCGACCTTGAACAAAAAAATCGGGTGCTCGCAAATTGCGAACACCCGTTGACTCGACTCTCGAAAAGCTACACTTGCACGACCGCCTGCTCGCGACGCTCCTTGTCGGCGATGACGGCCTCGAGCGCCCCGAGGCTTAAACTCCCAGGACACTTTGTGTGAAACCGTACATCTTCCGGACCGACCTGCATCGGATTGGGATCAGAACCGGTATTGAACACAAACAGCATATAGCGATCGTCAGCCAACCTATATGTTTTGTGCACCTCCGGGTTTTTTCGGTCACCACGGACTTCACTGAAAATCAGCTCTCCTTCATCCATGGCACGAGACCGATCCTCGACGATGTACTCGACAACTAATCCCTCGACAGTAGTTCTCGTTTTGACAATTTCCTTTTGGCGCTTTTCTTCCGCTTCGAACTTCACCGAGGCTTCATCGGAGATGCGTCGCGCCAAACGCGCACGCAATTCGGATTCGTGAGACCCATCGGATTCGGGAACCACAGCCTTCTTTTCCCGCCAATCATCTCCCAGTTCCTTCAGGCAAGCGGCAAATTCCTCATTCTGCCTCATGTGTCGCACAAACATCCTGTTGGCCTCTTCGATGACCTCGGGCAGTGTTTCCGGGTGAATAAACGACAGAGTCTCGAAATGGCGACGACCATACTTCTGAATAAATAGGGTTGAATCATTCGGATCGTTCGGATTCCACACGGAGGATGAAACCAACTCCCTCCGATTTTCTTCATCATCTAGTACGTTCATAACCCACCTCCAGATGAAGCCGATCAAAACAGCCGTCCCCCAAAAACCGAACCACACAAAAGCAAACCACCAGCCCACATTCGGATTCTCTAGACTAAACATAACCCCCTACCCTTTTACCGAGACCCGCTCGGCACGGTTCCGTCATATAGGCGGAAAACTTGCTCCCGTTTACGTATCCGCGTATAGCGAACTTTGGGAGCGACCAAACAAACCCACCGGCATTAAACGCCAGCGAGTAACTACTCTCAATTTATGCAATTTGGGAAAATACAGACAGATAAATCAGCCCCTAATTATACTCCCAAACAGAGTTTTTGTAAATAGTGTGGGATTTTTAGGGATTTTATTAGCTTGGGTTGGCTGATTTTTACGAACATTGACGAACGACGACACATTAAGGAGTATCCTGCGAAAGGATACTCCTTAAACGGACGTGACAACCAAAACGAGAGCGCGTGAGCGCTCTCGTTTCTATTATTACTTGAGATTGCCCGCCCCTTCAGGGGCGAGGCTCGCCCAGATGGGCGGCTTCGGCCTCGCAAAGACTACGCTGACTATTTCGTCTTAGTGTAAAATCCGTCGCACTTGTTGGCGGCCCAGAATCCACGCTTTGCGGCTTTTGCTTCTTTTTCAAATTTCATAAATGTTTTTTGGTAGAACGATGGCTTCTTGGCATTAACGGCTTTTGCGTAACCGTCGCGAATCATCATTGTGCCAAAAACGCGCCCGTCTTCCATCACGACATTGCGAAGCAAGTTGCCGTTCTTGTCTTCATTGCCCTGTGTTTCGTCCTCAATTAATGTCACAAACGCGCTTTCGGCGATTTTCTTGGCGCGTACCCACGAGTCTTTGCTGTAGCACTGCGCTTTCGTCGTTGCCGTCAGGCGATCCGGCGCGTCCATCCCGATTACCTTCACGAATTTGGAATCGCCATTTATGGAAACCTGCAGCCAATCACCGCTCAACACCGACAACACTTTGACATGTTCGTCCTTGTGCGGTGCCGCCACAACCGGCATAATTGGAAAAAGGCTCGCCACAAATGAGAGTGAAACGACACTTGCTGCTAGCTTCTTAAACATAGTTTGTGTTTGATTAATAATATTACCTGTAAATTGTAGCACAAACCGAAAGACGGTACCTGTTGATAAAGCAGTACTTTTAAATTCCAAACCCCAATGACCCAGCCGTCGCTAAAGCTATGGCCGGCAGGCCAATGTCCAACAAAATCCTAAACACACTAAAACCCAAAGACGCGTTTTGGGATTTAGGAAATTATGGTTTTGTTGGGATTTGGGGTTTGGACATTGGGATTTTTGAGGCCATTTGTCCCCGTCCAAATCTCCCCTCGCCCCTCTTTGAAAAAGAGGGGAACACTTTATTTTTTTATGCCTACCGACCCGCCGGCTTTTTCGATTTTTTCCTTCGCGGATTTGGAAATTGGCAAGTTGATTTTTAATGCTTTGGTAATTTCGCCATCTCCCAAAACTTTGACAGGATATTCACCCGGATTAATGAGACCATTGGCAGTAAGAGATTTCAAATCGACAGTTGCACCGGCCGGAAAAACGCGCTCCAAATCCATAATATTGATGGCTTTGGTTGGCGGTTTTTGCTTGCGAGAAATACCGCGAGTTTTTGGTAAACGTTGATAGATTGGTGTTTGACCACCTTCGAAACCGGCACGAATACGGGCTCCGGCACGGGATTTTTGACCTTTTGTACCGCGACCACTGGTCTTACCGGTACCAGAAGAAATACCGCGTCCTAGACGCTTTTTTCGGATCTTCTTCCCTATTCTTAATGAATCATGTCGCATTTTATTCTCCTTTCTTTACTTCCGGTTGAGCTTCTACTACTTCGGTTACTTTAGCTTTTTTCAACGGTCGAGCTTGCATCGCGGTAAGGGCCATTATTGTCGCTTTTACGACATTCAAGCTGTTGTGGGAACCCATCATTTTGCTGGACAAATCACGTAAACCGCCAAGCAAGGCAACCGAACGAATAGGGCCACCGGCAATAATACCGGAACCTTGCGGAGCCGGTTTTAAGAAAACTGTGGCGCCACGAAAGGTGCGAGTAATTTCATGCGGGATTGTTCCGCCTTCAATAATGAAGCGAACGACGTTTTTCTTAGCCGATTCTTGCGCTTTGCTAATTGCGTTTTGCACATCCGCGCCCTTGGAAACACCCAAACCGACATTACCGCGCTTGTCGCCAATAATTACCGTGGCGCGAAAACGGAAACGACGTCCACCTTTAACCACGCGCGTCACACGACGTAATTCAACTACGCGATGGTCAAATTGGTCGTCACTTTGTCCTGGAAATTTTTGGAATGCCATACCCAGTATATCAACTTCCAATTTGAACAAACTTTGTTTGTTCAAAACTGGCAAGCATTAAGGTTAATTTATTTCGCTTAGTCATATGTTTGATTGATGAATAATCTATTTTCATGAAATTGGAAGTTGTATTACTGGGCATGGTAATTAGTTTATATTAGAATTCAAGTCCGCCACTTCGAGCGCCATCGGCTACAGCCTTCACTACGCCGTGATACAAATAACCACCGCGATCAAAAACAACTTTCTTAATACCGGCCTTTTTGGCCTTTTCCGCCAAATTTTCACCTAGCGCAAAACCTTTTGCAACACGCGCGGTACGCTCTTTAGTTGCTTTGATTTTCTTATCTAATTCTTGATCGCGCGCCGAAACAAGTGTTTTGCTGTTGGCATCATCGATCAGTTGCAAAATCAAATGTTTGTTACTGCGATAAACAGACAAACGAGGAAGTTCCGCAACACCGGAAACACGGCTACGAATGCGGTTGTGGCGCTTTAAGCGATTAACTTTTCTTGTGATAGATGGAGATTTAAACATATATTTGAATACTAGTTAACTTATTTGCTATCGGTACCGCCAACAACCTTACCAACCTTACGGCGAACATATTCGCCAACATAGCGGATACCCTTTCCTTTATATGGTTCCGGTTTGCGGGTCTTGCGGATAATTGCCGCTGTTTCACCAACCAAATACTTATCAATACCGGTAATAGTGATAATACCTTTTTCAACGGCGAAACTGATGCCAGCCGGCGCAGGAATTTCCACTGGATGCGAATAACCAACCAGCAAAACAAGCGTACTGCCTTTCACTTCCGCGCGGTAACCGACACCTTGCACTTCCAATTTCTTTTCAAAACCAGCCGTAACGCCGGTGACAAGGTTTTGAACTAACGCGCGAGACATTCCCCACAAGGCACCGATACCACCGATTTTTTCATCAGAAGTCTTCGGACGAACGACAATCGTTTCGTTTTCCAAAACGGCTTCAACGGCCGGATGCAAAGTCAAAGAAAGCGTGCCCTTAGGACCGGCAACAGAAACAGCACTACCATTAATTGTGACGGTGACGCCAGCAGTTACTTTGATAGGATTTTTACCAATTCTTGACATACCCAGTATATCAACCGCCAATGCAAGCGTTGAAACGCTTGCAAAAATCGGCCGAGATGAAGAATAAAGATGACATTTGAGTGATTCTAGAGTTTAATATAATTCTATTAACTTTGCAATAATTGGCGGTTGTATTACTGGGCATAATATTATAATTACCAAACTTTACAAATAACTTCTCCACCAATTTTCTGACGGCGCGCTTCTTTGTCGGTCATCAAACCTTTTGAGGTGGAGATAACCGCGATACCGATACCGGACAAAACATGAGGAATTTCATCTTGACGCACATACCAACGACGGGACGGTTTGCTGACGCGCTGGATATCATTAATCACCGGGACAGTATCTTGATACAAAAGTGTCATTTCTAAAACACGCTGTGGGCCTTCTTCCATCGTTGTAACCGGACCAATCATGCCTTCTTTGCGAAGCACATCGGCAATTTGATGCTTAAGTTTAGAGTATGGAACACGTACAACAGTAAGCCTTGCCGCCGAAGCGTTCTTGATACTCGTTACCATGTTTGCAATTTGATCCATAATATAGAATATTGTTAGATTAAACTATTTTTATCAGCAAATCCTTCACCGGACACATTTGGGGTTTTTATCAACTCCCTAATTTTCAATTTACAATTATCAATTTTCAATGAATTATCAATGCTTCCAGCCTTCGCCAAGGCTTCGGCCGGCAAGAAATTTTCAAACAACGACGCTACGCTCCGTTTTGATAATTTAAATAATTGAAAATTAATTGCAAAATTGATCATTGATAATTGATAATTTGCAAACGTTAATTTACGAATTTCCCCCGTTGCTTTGTTTGAGATTAATGATTTCATAAGAGTATATAAGTATGTTCTATTACCAAGACGCTTTTTTCACTCCGGGGATTTCACCACGACTGGCAAGCTCTCTGAAGCAAATACGACACATATCGAAATCACGCATATACCCACGACGACGACCACAACGGAAACATCTTCGAACAATTCGTGTAGAAAACTTCGGCTTCTTCTTTGCTTTCGCGATTTGTGAGGCTTTAGCCATAAGTAAATATTAGATTCGTAATAATTAAGCGTGCTTCTTGCTACTCGTCTTTTTTTGAACTCCGAAAACCTTCGTGTCTTCAATCGCCGCGTCTGTCAGCGGGAAACCAATACTTTCAAACAAAACTTTCGCTTCTTCCTTATTCTTGGCAGTGGTAACAACCGTAACTTGCAAGCCGAAGATCGTTTCAATTTTCTGCGGATCTACTTCCGGAAAGGCAGCCGCTTCGCGAATCCCGACGGACATGTTGCCATTCTGATCGATACATTTGCTTTGAACACCACGGAAATCTCGAACACGAGGAAAAACAACATGAATCAGTTTCTTCAAAAAGTCGTCCATACGCTTACCACGCAATGTAACCATTAAACCGGCAACTTGATTTTCGCGAAGTTTAAAACCGGCAATGGATTTCTTGGATAATGTTTGGGCCGGTTTTTGGCCGGTGAGCAAAACCAAACCTTTTTCCACGTCTTCCAAAAACTTACCTTCTTTGGCGTGCTTACCAACACCCGACGCCACAACAATGTGATCAACCCTTGGTAAGGACATCAAATTCTCACGTTTCAATTTTTCTTTCAAAATTGGCAACGCGTTTTGGAGATATGTTTCTTTGGAGTTGAGACTAGACTTCGTCATACCCCGTATATCAACCGCCAATGCAAGCGTTGAAACGCTTGCAAAAACCGGTCGAGATGAAAAATAAAGATAACATTTGAGTGATTCTAGAGTTTAATATATTTCTATTAACTTTGCAATAATTGGCGGTTGTATTACGGGGCATATATTTAAGCAATAATAGCTGAACATTTTTTGCAAATTCGATCACGGGTACTCTTGCCGTCCGTCGCAACCGTGCGTCTTAATCCGACGCGCGTGGCTTTTCCGCAAGACGGACAAATAAGCATTGTGCGAGAAACCGGAACCTTTGACGGAATAGCAACCGTTTGTCCTTTTTCACCGGCTTTACGCGGACGAATGTGTTTCTTTACGATATTGGCGCCATCTACAACCAAACGACCTTCTTTAGGAAATACAACCAACACCTTTCCCGTCTTGTCACGATCTTTACCGGACAACATTTTTACGGTGTCGCCTTTCTTAATCTTTATCTTCAACACTTTTTCAAGTTTCTTTACCATACTTCTGGGGCTAATGAAATAATTTTTTGATAACCTTTATCACGCACTTCACGCGCGATGGGTCCAAAAATACGCGTTCCCATCGGTTCCTTCGAATCTTTTTGCAAAACCACCGCCGCGTTCTCATCAAAACGAATATGGGAACCATCCGCGCGAGAAACTTCTTTGCGTTGACGAACAACAACCGCTCTCACCACATCACCCTTTTTTACCAAGCCACGCGGTTGCGCCGATTTAACGGAACAAACAATCATATCACCCATATAAGAATAGCGACGACCGGTGTTACCGATAACTTTTATACACTGCAAAAGTGTCGCTCCGGAGTTGTCGGCAACCGAAAGCATTGTGCGCATCTGAATCATACTGTTTCTCCTTTAATTACGGCCGATGTAACAATACTCACTAAGCGAAAATTCTTACGGGCGGACATTGGACGACATTTTTCAATCGTCACCTTATCATTCATTTTCGCTTCCCCTTTTTCATCATGCACCAAATATTTCTTTGAACGACTATATTGCTTGTGTAATTTCAAATGCCATACCAAACGGTCCACTTTAACCGCAATTGTTTTGGTCATCTTTCCTGCAGACACGACAATCCCAGTCAACCGTTGCGGGTGTTTTTCAGATACTACTTCTTCTGTTTTTTGAGTAACTTTAGTCATGGCCCCGTATATCAACTTCCAATTTGAACAAACTTTGTTTGTTCAAAACTGGCAAGCATTAAAATTAAAACTTTTTGCACGTTCATATTTTTTCTGATTAAGTAATTCATTATTTTAAAATTGGAAGTTGTATTTCGGGGCATGACTTTATTTCGTAGATGAATGAGAATTATTCTCATGTTCCGTAAGAATTGTCAACCCTTCGACGTTGCTCAGGGTTGACCCCTCGACTCGGCTCGGGGATAACCGTGACTCGTGTAGAACGGTCAAGCATCTCGCTAATTCATGACGGACCATCGATAATTTCTTAACATTTTTTTCGCTTCCCTTCGCCGACCCAAAACGCATTTGTTCAATTTGGGCACGCAATTCTTCTACTTTGACTTTCAAAGTTTCCGGCGCAATTTGTCTTAATTCTTTTGCTTTCATACCCAGTATATCAACTTCCAATATAAGCAATCGCGGATTGCTTATATTTAATTATAACTAAGCTTGCATTCTTCATATTATTCTGAATCAAATTTTGCTTGGAAATAAATTTCATAATATTGGAAGTTGTATTACTGGGCATAGGATTTACAAAGATGATGTTTTACAAACAAAGGCGGTTTTTACCGGCAATTTGTCGGAAGCCAAACGGATCGCGCGTTTTGTTGTTGCTTCATCCAATCCGTCAACTTCTAAAATAATACGCCCTCTGCGCACAACCGCCACAAAGTGGTCGACCGCGCCCTTACCGGATCCCATTGGTACTTCCGCGCCCTTCTTCGTAATCGGCTTGTCCGGGAACACACGGATCCAAACTTTACCGGAACGTTGCATAAAGCGTGTCATCGCGCGACGCGCCGCTTCCAGTTGACGCGCGGTAATCCAGCGACTTTCGAGCGCGCGCAAACCGTACTGGCCAAACGCTAACGTTGAACCGGCAACAGAGACTCCTCGCACCGAACCTTTTTGATGCTTACGGTGTTTGACTTTTTTGGGATTCAAAAGTGGCATAATATTAGAAAATTTCAGCTAAATTGCGTTTATCAAACATTTCTGTAATCGAAGTTAAAATGTTTCGCAATATGCCACTAATTTTCAATTTACAATTATCAATTTTCAATGAATTATCAATTCTTAAATTATCAAACAACGACGCGACGTTAATTTTTGAAAATTTAGATAATTGAAAATTAATTGCAAAATTGATAATTGATAATTGATAATTTACAAAACTCATTTTCTTATCCGAATCATTTTGTGACATAAGCATCTTCATAAATTCATTATTATTCGCTAACTTTGTCATCGGTATACATCCAAACTTTGACACCGATCGTACCAAAGGTTGTAAACGCGGTCGCTTCACCATAAGTAATGTTGGCACGCAAAGTGTGTAAAGGAAGATTTCCATCGCCCAACCATTCCGTGCGGGCAATATCCGCGCCATTCAAACGGCCCTTAACCTTGATACGCGCCCCTTTGGCACCGGATTGCATAATACGACCTATCGATTGCTTCAAGATTCTGCGGAAAGGCATGCGACGTTCCAGTTGATCGGCAATTGATAATGCGACAGTACCGGCATCGCGATCCGGACGCTTAACTTCTTGAACATTTACGCGAATATCTTTTTCACTGCCCAAGCGTATACGCAATTCTTTACGCATTTCCTCGATACCACTGCCACCGCGTCCGATTACGACTGCCGGACGCGCCGTCTTAATATTGAAAGTAATGGCGCGCGGTGTGCGTTCAATATCAACAACATGCACCATACCCGTGCGAAACTTATCGCGGACTAATTTACGCAAGATAGTATCTTCTTTTAACTGGGTACGATATTCCAAAGGACGATCAGCAAACCACCTGGAAGCCCAAGTACCTGTAATACCGATACGTAAACCGCGGGGATGACAACGATGAGACATAAAGTATATTTTAAATAAAGCTATTTTCCAGAAATAAATTACTGCTATTTTCCTTTCCTGATTCAGTTACGCCCAAAAATCTCAAACTCCAAATCCCAAATCCCAAAAACTTACTCGACGCAAAACCCGCGACGCGATTCAATGCGTTTTTGGACATTTGGTCATTGAGATTTTTTTGGAAATTGGTCATTGGAAATTGGAAATTATCGTTTATCCTTCGCCTGCACGTCTTTGGAATGCTTGACGTGAACTCTTCGGCGAGGCGGCCTTTTTTACCGCGCCGGTTGAAGTCGCTTCTGTTTCCGTGCTCGTTTTCTCTTTCTTCACGGCAAGATCCTCCGCGGATAAATCTTCAATCTTTCGTCTTACAATTTCAGATTTCTTTCCTTCAATCTTCTTCTTACTTGGCTCACGTTCTGCTAAAAACATATCAATGTGGGAAGTCTTCTTTTCAATGCGGAAAGCGGCACCTTTGGATCTTGGCATAAAACGCTTAAGTTTCGTTCCACCACCAACTCGCACTTCCCTAACAAATAACTTCTCGGCATCCAATTCATAGTTATGTTTCGCGTTAGCAACCGCCGATTGCAAAAGTTTCAACAGAGGACCGGAACTGCGTTGTGGCAAAAACTGTAGAGTAGAAATCGCTTGCTTTATTGAAAGACCGCGTAGCTCTTTAGCTACCAAACGCACTTTGCGAGGGGCAATCCGTATAAAACCTAGTCGAGCGTGTATGTCCATTACTTTCCTTTCTCTTCCGGCGCCTTCAGAGCGGAGGACGCGGCTAACGCAACTTTTTGCGCTTCTTCCTTGGCCATCTGACCACCGTGACGAATAAACTTACGCGTCGGAGAAAATTCACCAAGCTTGTGCCCAACCATATCTTCCGTGCAATTTACGGTAATAAAATCTTTTCCGTTATGCACCTGAAATTGAACGCCAACCATTTCCGGTGTAATCGAGCAAGCTCGGGACCAGGTCTTAATTGGCGTACGATCGCCCGGGCGCTTATTTTGCACCTTCTTAATTACCCGTTCGTCCACGTAGGGACCCTTCTTGAGAGATCGAGACATGTTAGGAAACCTTTAACGAAAAATTAAGCAACTTACAACCATCTTCATTCAAACGATTATTCTCCTTAACAAGCCCCCAAATGTTCAATTTCCAATTACCAATTTTCAATAAATTATCAATGATTAAATTATCAAATAACGCGCTCACGTCGTAGTATTTTGAAAATTCGAACTTTTGAAAATTATTTGAAAATTGCAAAATTGATAATTGAAAATTACCAATTCTTCTCAAGCTCTTCATTGTTTTATCCACAATAGATGGTTTCATAATTTACTTTTATTTCTTCTTCCTTCTTTGAATAATAAACTGATTGGAATACTTCTTCTTATTTCTTGTCTTCACACCAAAAGCATGTTTACCCCACGGGGTTTTTGGATGACGCAAACCGATTGGGTTATGACCCTCACCACCACCGTGCGGATGATCACAGGGATTCATGGCTTTTCCGCGGACACTTGGACGAATCCCCAAGCGACGATTTCTACCGGCAGCACCAATGCGTTCAATACGATGATCGGAATTACTGACTTTGCCAATTGTAGCCCAACAACCGGCCGGCACCAAACGGATTTCACTGCTTGGCATTTTCAAGTGGGCGGAACCGCCTTCAACTTCTTGTAAAATAGCGGACGAGCCGGCAGAACGAACGATTTGACCACCTTGTCCCGGGCGCAATTCAATGTTGAAAATTTCCGTACCGGATGGAATCGCCGTAAGTGGCATACGACAACCTATGCTCGGTTCCGTCTTTTCACCGGTTATCATTTTGTCGCCAACCTTGGCGCCTTCCCAGGCCAAATGATAACGCTTTTCACCATCCATATAAGCAACCAATACGATAAAGCTTGTACGAATTGGATCATATTCCAAAGATTGAATCACACCTGGGATATCCAGTTTGTCTTGATGAAAATCGATCATGCGGTACATTTGACGCATTCCACCACCGTGATGACGCGTCGTAATACGACCAAGGTTATTGCGACCACCGGTCTTGCGCACAGAACTTCGAAGACGCTTTGGCGGACGGGCATGTCTGCTTAAAACACCGTAATCAACAACGGATGTTTTTCGGCGGGCCGGACTGGTTGGTTTGTAAATCTTTACAGGCATATCAGGAAGCTTTTAGGTTACAACTTAACTTATTCACATTTAATTTATTGATAACAACTACTGAATCTACAAAATCCCTAATTACCAATTTCCAATTACCAATTTCCAATGAATGCCCAATTCCAAAATTTCCAAAAGGGACTACGCCAACATGCTTTGAAAATTTAGACATTTGAAAATTTGCAGTGGTATCAATATTCATTTTTGGGCAAATATTTTTCATAAAAGTCATTTTGTAAAATCAATAACCTCACCCTTGCGCACAAACACCACTGCTTTTCTGTATCCCGAAATCCTGCCCTCAATCGCGCCACGCATGCGCTTTTTTGGATGCACTGTCACAACATTGACGCGCGTCACATGCACCTTAAAACGTTTTTCCACAATCTGGTGAATTTCTTGCTTAGTAGCGTAATCGGCAATTTGAAATGTATAACGACCATCCGCGGAAAGGATGGCGGATTTTTCCGTAACAATCGGACGAATCAAAACATTGGCCTTAATTCCCTTAAAAGACGAAAGGTCGACGGAAGTTTTTTCTTCCTTTACTTCCTTGACTTTTTTTGCAGGTTTCTCGACACCATTTTCTTTTTTGTCCAACGCTTCTGCCGCGACAATATCAGCCTTGGTTTCTTTTTTCTTGAATACGGAGAGAATACTCATAATGTTATACTTTATCGCTGATACGGGTTTCTAAAACAGCGATGCCGGCCTTATCGGTTACAATTGTGGTTGTACGAAGCAAATCGTTGGCCGTAATCACTTCCGGATTTTTCACAATCACATCTTGCAAATTTCGACTGGCGCGCAAGTAGGGCGCGCGGGTGACTTTATCGCCCGAAACCAAAAACAAAACGATCCCTTTTACCGGCAACTTACCAAACGCCGCGACCAACTCTTTGGTCTTACCTGTGATTTTTGGTAAATCATTTAAGACAACCATTTCTTCATCCTTAATTTTTCCAACCAAAACACCGGCCAGGGCCGTGCGATTCATACCTTTCGGGGTGTGTGACGTGTAGTTTCGTTCCGCGCGAGGACCAAAAGCGACACCACCCTTACGCCAAATTGGCGAACGACTGGAACCGGCACGCGCGCGACCAGTCCCTTTTTGTTTCCACGGCTTAATACCGCCACCACGACGTTCGGAACGATCTTTGGTGTGAGCGCGACTAACGCGCTTGTTGGTATCGAAATTAACGGCCACTTGATGTAACAAAATCGGCGAAACGGTTTTATTGTCCCAAGCGGAAAAACTGTCTTGCGTCGCCACTTTCTTTCCTTCTAAGTTTAAAATATTAATTTCCATATTACTCTCCCACAATACTTAAAAGCGAATTCTTCGGACCGGGAACGGCGCCACGCACAACCAAAATGTTCGTATTTGGCACAACATCAACAACTTGAAGACCCTTGGTTGTAACCTTCGCGCCACCCATCCGACCAGCCATACGCATACCTTTCAAAACGTGTTGGGGCCAACCGGAACCGATGGAACCCGGGGCACGTTCGGCGTGCTTTGTACCGTGCGTCGCGTTGTGGCCATGAAAATGATGTCGTTTTACGACACCGGCAAAACCCATACCTCGAGATGTTCCTGTCACATTGACGATATCACCGACCTTAAACGTATTGACGTCTACCACATCACCACGTTTTAAGTCAGTCTTTTCAAAATTATAGGCCTTCAATGTTCTAAAATGCGGAAGTTCTTTCAGGTGACCAAGTTCGGCTTTTGTCATATTCTTTTCTTTTTTCTCGCCAAAACCAAGTTGCACTTGCTTGCCTTTTTCACCCATTTCACGAACCAAGGTAACTTGGCAAGGACCGGCTTGCATTAACGTAACAGGAACGGACTTTCCGTCCGTTTCAAAAATCGTTGTCATGCCGATCTTTTTGGCTAAAATTGCTTTCATTATTCTCTTAATATAAAAATTTTACCGGGGCCTTCACCGAAGAACCCGTTCTCACGAGCAGACCCGCCAGTTTCCTGTTTCAGGACTTGGCCGGGATGGGGACTAGTTTTAATGAGCTGTGCAATATGTATACAGGGGAACGGATATCACGTCAAGCCCTGCTGACAACGAAATCCTATTCGCTTATAGAAGCCATATTTTAGACTTTTTCCTCATGAATTTTTAATTTGAAATTTGAAATTTTTAATCAATTTGAAATAAACTAATATCTTAATTTGAAAAACGCGTTTTTATTTATTTCAAATTTGTGTATTAAAAATTGATTTCAAATTAAAAATTTCAAATTTCAAATTCGCGAACACGCGCCTATTGACTTTTTCCCCGTTTGGGAGTACAAATATTTGTTACTGACTTCTGTTTTTGGATTTCACCTCCTGTTTTTTCAAAGGAATTTACAATGGAAAAGGGACAACATTTTGCGCTTTTGGCCGTCGAGGACAATACTCTCCACCTCCGCGATCTCATGCAAGTGATCGGCGAGTTGCCCGACGACTTTCCACTGGACTTGGAAATCAAGTGCGTGCGTTCATTGCGGGAAGCTCTGAACAACCTCGAGTCCGCCGACGGTGTCATTACTGACGTCTTCTTTCCCGAAATCCCTGACGGAGACGCCACCCAGCCAAACGGCAAAAAAGTCGTCGAGGCCTGCATCGCGGCACAGAAACCGGTGGTGTGGATTACGTCTACATATCACCACGGCACGATGACGAACGCTGTGAGTGAGTGGGGTCGCGATCGCGGTCTCGAGATGTTCGACTGCCCTAACGCCGGCCGTGGAAGCGAAGAAGCGCCACACAAGCCATGGAAGGAGGCGCTATACGGCCTGATCTACACGGCAGTAGAGATCGAGATGAAATTACTACAGTTCAAGGACGGACAGATTCAGCGGAGAGTAAACTATAATAAAGATTTCAGCCTGGCGGCAGGAATCTATCGCGAATTGATGCTCCTCTATCTTTCCGCCGAAAATATCAAACCATACCCAGTCATGAAAAAGATGCTCGATATGGGTTTTCCGCGGAAGTAGCGACGCCCGCTTGCAACTCCGGCAGAATCCCTCCCCACCTCCCTTTGAATAAAGGGAGGAATCGCACACCCCAGCCAGGTTTTCCAACCTCGCTGGGGATTTTTATTTTTCTCTTCAGAGAAAAATACCCCCCAAAGCTTTAGCGACGGGGGGTAAAGCCAGCTATCCCCCTCCGCTCCGCGTGTTCGCGGAGCTACGGGGGATTATTATAATATAATTTTCCTTCAGAAAATATATATTATAATAAAAAACGGCTCGTGAGAACCGTTACTGCCCTACTACCGCTGGCTGGTGCAAAAAGTCAACCATCTGTCGCCAACGAACGTACCGCGCACGGAGACTGGTCGGAACTATGCCCAATGTTTCCTCCATTGCCACTTTTTGTTTCATTTCTTCGATAGGAGGCAACGCCTTAACATACACCGGCAATCTACCAATCATTTCCTGCAAAAATTTGACCGTCTTCGCGTTGTCCCCCGCGCGTAGAGCTGTATCGTGGCGCACCAACGCTTCAGTCGACAACCATCTGTGCAACTCCCGAAACAACTCATCTACCGTGAAAGTGATTTCCGTGGCCATACAACCCATCCTTTTCTGTTGTTGGTTGACTACCGATCTGAATGAACATTTTCTACTTAAATTAATCTATGACCAATTGTTTTTTTCGGCAAGCATGTATTTACAAAAGACCGCCCTTCGGGGCGGTCTTAATATTTTATTTGGATCCCGCTCTTCAGAGCGAGGCTCGCCCAGATGGGCGGCCCCGATGTCCACCCTCCGCTAAAGCTACTGGGTGGCAGGCGCTCGGGGATGACCCCTGAAGGGGTCACTTCATCGAGACGTCGACACCCGCCGGGATTTGCAAGCTTTGCAACGCGTCTACCGTCTTGGGTGTAAAGTTTTGAATGTCGATGAGGCGCTTATGCACCCGAATTTCATACTGATCACGCGCGTCTTTGTGCACAAACGTTGAGCTGTTCACCGTGTAACGCTTCCGTTCTGTTGTTTCATCGGCGTGCAAAACAAGATGAAAGTGTTAAAAAGTCTTTCTCAACAATAAATGATAAGAAACACCCACAAAAAAAATCTGACTAGTGAAGTCAGATGCTATTAAAAAGTTTTCCATTAAATTTGCTCATCCATTTCTGAAACGGATGCAGAACCGCTTGTTTCACGTCCCCGATCCGCTGTCCTAACTCACCACACGTCTGCAAATACGTATTGTTTGCATCCTGTCCGTGGTCAATCAGGAAGAGCGCGCAATGCTCGAGTTGTCCGAGACGCCGACAGTAATCGTAGTGAAAGTTTTCCCTAAGACGACCATCGAGCCTTTGACAGAAGAGCACTGCAGAGTGGCCGTCAAGGACATGCCGATCACAAAACTGCAGAAACAACACATAGCGCACTACTTCGCCTTGAAGGGTGTCAGGTGCTATCATGGCAAATTTTGCTACGATACCGCTCTCTGCCATCAACTGTCCTAGCACTTTGCCCACAAACACCTCGTTCATCTTTTCTCCGCAAACATCAACAACCTTGTCCTTTCGACCAACAAAGCAGATAAGAGGACAACTTCGTTTGAAACCGACAACTTCCACAACATCATTTAGTCGGTAGCGATAGAATCCACCCCCTGTTGTAACTATTACTGAATACCTTTTCCCCACGTTTAACTGATGTGCCAAACACACACTTTCGCTATCATCCTCCTCGAACTCAAAAAAATGCGAGTTAACAGACAGCGCCGAACCACTATTTCTTAGAGGAAAAGATACGAAAGCCTCCGTCGCCATCAAACCCTTGGGCTGAACAACACAGTTTGAAAAATCACGCTGAAGCCGACTTGCTGCCACCTGCGCATTTCCATCCGCCCAACAACTAATAAGTCGAAGATTGGGCCAGATTGCCTCGTAAATATTCGCTTGTTTCCCCGGAGACAATATCTGCCCCAATTCCTCGGCTCGCGCTGGAAGCCTTTGGAGACGTTTTCGAATGCGACCAGCTACCTCTTTTTCAACATTGAGTTCAACTGACAGCGCACCCTTACGAATGTCCCAAATCAACCTATCAGCCCAACTGTATAATGGCGAAAGAAGCAGACTTAGAAATGAGGGGTTCCAAACGGAAATCCATGTTAATCCTCTCTCCTGTAGCAAAAACCTCAGCGTGGCGTACCTAAACGAATCCATGTCTGAGACCAACGCTAATTCTGACGGTGCAGCCATCACGTGTTCAAAAACCGATTGCCCCACCACTCCAAGATAGTTTTTTTCATCATCAAAACCAATTGGAATTCCACCCTGCGTATGGCGAACCTTGACCCCAACCGGCGTCACCGACCAGTAAGCTTTGCCGCCAATGATACTGGGGTATTCTGTCATAAGCGAAAAAATCCACGGCGCTATTCCCTCCTGAAACTGCGCGATCAATGACTTGGTGTATGGCACGAGTTTGGATGCCATTGTTGATCCGCTTGTCACACCAAATCTCTGAACCCTCTCGCTGGTCAAAACACCATTCTCCCCCCCTTCTATGCGTTTCACATACGGAACTAAATCTTCATAAGAACGAATTGGCACTAGTTGTTGGAAATTGGAAATTGAATGAATTTCACGGAATTGATGTTCTTGTCCAAACGCTGTTTCCCTGTTCCCGACAACAATAGCCTTGAGACACTTTGTTTGAGCGATTTCCACTTCGTTAATTGAGTTATACCACCTTCTCGCCCCAAAACTGACACTAGCCAACCAAACACTGTTACAAATGGTGGTTGTGAAGTTCATCTTCTCTCCTTTGCTTCCGACATGAACCAAGTAAGCGAATCGCCGTAGCCGTAAAATTTGCTCGGGCTATCGGTGCCACACAAACAAGTTCCGTGCCCGTTAGATATGTAGGGTTTTTCTCAAAAAAGAAACGTGTGTAAGTATCGAGTTTTTGAGGCGGTTCTGCATCAATACTCCCCGGCACCAGACGTTGGGTTTCTCTTGAAAATAATACTCGACCGCTACCAGGATCATATTCTTCAGGATATTTCAACAAACCGAAAGCATCTCTCACGACAAGATCTTGAGCCTGATCTTCCCCATCAGGCCTTGGTAAGAAATGCCGAAAAAAGAACGGCAAGACCCGGTAAGTGCGCCACCCCTTAGACATTAAAATATAGTAGACCTCGCGTGCAGGATGAGACTCCAATACATGCACGAAATAGCGCATAATTTCGACACCGAAACCGGCACTACAGCGGCAAGCGTCGACTACAACTGTGTCCCCAGAGAATACCCCCATCACACTTCTCCCAAAGACCTGAAGGTCTAAAACCATGAGCGTCGAAAATCCGACGATTTCTCCATTTGGCAAATCGCGCCGAAGTAGCATGACCACTTCTTTTTCACGCAGATCGTGTGCAAACACTTCTTTGTCTACACCCAAAAATACGCGTGTTAGAAGCCAAAACATCCGTTCTGTTTCTTGAACCGTCAGATCCTCAACTGTTTTCGTAAATCCTAATATTTTGGACATGATTATCCCCTCCAGGAAAAGTTGTCAAAAAAACACTACGTACGTTAGTACTAGCACAAATGCTTGCATTAGCAAATATTAGTTGCTACCTTGAGCCAGCAGAAGTTTTTTCCCAATGAAATAAGCTAAACAAGGAGTACTTTGACATGACAAGAATACTGTTCATTATGCCCGACGCGCACATGCACAAGTTGAAATTGTTTGGATTCACAAAGTCTTTGCGTGAAGCACCACTAACCCTCACCACTCTCGCCTCGATGGTTCCTAGTGGCCACCACATAACGATTGTCGACGGCAGTATTGACCCAATCCCCATGGACTACAAAGCGGACATAGTAGCGATAAGTTGTATAACGGGCACATGTCGACAAGGCTACGTATTGGCAGATCATTTCAGACACAAGGGTTCATACGTGGTTATTGGCGGAGTGCATGCTTCAATCCTGCCTGACGAGGCACAGGAACATGCAGATACTGTAATAGTGGGACCAGCGGAATTCTCCTGGCCGACATTTCTTACCGACTATTCTTCTGAAAAACAAAAGAAGCGTTATGGAAGTATCGACTGCTACCACGACGACGTTCTCAGGGATGTGCCTTTACCAAGAAGAGATCTCCAAAGAAATAGCGGTTACACACTGCCGGCAACAGTCCAAGCAACAAGGGGTTGTAAACATCGATGCGATTTCTGTTGCGTCAATGCAGTGTGGCCGAGATTTGTTAAACGACCCATAGCAGACGTGATCAGAGACATTTCGTCATTGCCTGGCAAGAGGATGGTTTTCAACGATGTGAGTCTTGTCGACGATGTCGAATACGCAAAAGAACTCTTTAGGGCAATGATCCCTCTCAGAAAACATTGGGGTGGATTAGCGACTGTGCTTGTGGTCAAAGACGATGAACTCGTTGATTTAATGATGCGGAGCGGTTGTAAGTATCTTCTGCTTGGGTTTGAATCGGGAAATCAAGGTGTGCTAAAAGACATTGCCAAAGGGTTCAACCACGCAATCAACTACCACGAAGTTGTCGATAAACTACACGCGCATGACATAACAATCCAGGGCTGCTTCGTTTTTGGTTTCGATCACGACACAGAAGATGTCTTTGAAAGTACGGTGGCAACAGTAGACGATCTTGGAATCGACATCCCTCGCTATTCCATTTACACACCATACCCGGGAACACCACTTTTTGAACGATTGCAATCCGAGGGAAGAATCATCAGTCTTAACTGGAATAATTACGACACAATGCATGTAGTATTCCAGCCAAAGCTAATGACACCAGAACGCTTGTATGACGGCTTCAAGTGGTCCTACAAACAAACGTTTAAAATACCGCGCATCGCAAGACGAACAATGTGGAACGGAAGGCACCCATCGGTAATCAATTTCGTCGGCAATCTCGCATACAGAATCTTCGTAAGAAGATTATATCGAGAAGAAAGATTCGCCCGTCCATTTATGCCCTAGTCAAACGTCACTCCGAAGTGTGACGTTTTTTTAAAAACCTTGCTATGTGCAATAGCAAGGTAATTTCTACAAAGTCGCCAATTCGAGATGCGACGTCTTGAGACATGGAAGATCTACTCCGCTATCTGCCCAATACACCAAGTATATATTACTCCGAAGCTGCCTACAGGCATACTTGGAAGCAATCCCTGACAATCCATTTCCTACACAAAGAGCAACGCAGAGGTAGTCATGCCCTCTGCCCGACCAGATTTGACATGCGCGACTCAAAAGAGATTCGAACACTCCGCGATCATCATCTTCTGAACTCATAAAACAAGCACTCAATGTTTTAACTTCACCTCCGATCTTAGGAATAATTGGTTTGCCAAGTAGACGAGAATTGCAGTTTAAGAATGGTCGCAACAAACTCAACCTACAGGACAGACCAGTAACCACGGTTTGCTTAAATGATTGCTGATTCCACACACCAAATGTCCCCAAAATACGACCCCTTGATTCGCAAACAAGCAAGTCATCACTACTGAAACCAAGAGAAAAGTCGTTTTTTACAAAAATTTCTTCAAACCGATAAGTGGGCGCAAATTGATAACGCTGATTCCACCGCTCAAGACATTTATGGGCTAAGGGCAATTGATGATAAGGACATTTCTGTACATCAACATCAACTTTTCCACACATATTTCTTTTTTTGATTGGTATTAAATACGTTACAAGTGTGCCGATTTGGTGGTAAACAGGATGACCCGCCCGTGGCCTTTGCAAAACACTCTGAAATCGACCGTTCTCCTCCAAAATTGTTGTTAAGTAATATGGGACCTCTCCGTCTTCATGCAGTGTTCGCAAGTGGCGATGAGCTTTCGCTAGTGTCATACCCCCGCGAAATTCTGGTAAAAGACGGAGCATATTCAAGTAACCAATCGCCTTCTTTTCACCATCAACGTATAAGTTTCGCACACTTCGACAGGCAAAACCCACAACATCACCCGCAACTCCCGCTCGACAAACAATCGTCTGATTCTTTTCATTTCCAATTTTTCCAACTGCAAAAAAACTTGGCTCTCGCAAGAACGCAAGAGATATATCGCCGGGCATTGGTGTCCGACGCAGGATGTTCCTCATTGCCTCATCATCTGCCGTGTTGGCGAAATCAATCACAGATCTGGTGTTCACTTTTTTGTCCTCTCTAGTAGATTGGTTCGGGAAGTGTTGGTTTTTCCCCTAACGGCAGGCCATCACGTTGAGTTATCTCCCTGCGCAAAAGCCAATTGACATATGCAAACACTCCGGCCTTTTTGACTGAACTGCAGTTTCCTCGAATATTACTTGCCCTCCTGACAATACTTCGGAAACTATAGAATTTGCGACGAGCTTCAATACACGCTTTGTGCAACTCCTCGGCGGATATTCCATTTGGTCTGAAAACAATATCGCCAAACCGAAACGATGGTGACAACCACCACTCATCATCCGTCAACTGACCACCACTCTGGAATTGCTCGTAAAGTGGCGTGCCAGGAAACGGAACAAGATGGTTAAATGCCCCAATAAAGAGTCCAAAATCGATAGCCGCCTCCGTTGTTCTTTGGATATCCTCCTTGGTCTCATTGCCATAACCGAAAACAAATGTCCCATAAAGCGCTATTCCATAACCATGAATGATGTCGATGAGTCTTTTGTAATCTCCCAATTTGATGTTTACCTTCTTGCCCATGCTAGCTAGTGTGTCACGCCGGAGAGACTCAAAGCCTATGAGTATTCCAACGCAACCACTCCTAGCCATCAATTCAAGCAGTTCGCAATCATTGGCCATCGTTAACGTGCCCTGACCCACCCACTTGATCTTATGTGGGATTAGCTCCCGACAAAGGTCTTTTGCGTGCGCCGGATTACCCACAAAGTTATCTTCGACGAAAAAAACTTCTCTGTTTTGAAGCAACGCAATCTCTTCAACAACACTGTCAATAGAACGCGCCGTATACGTTGAAGAAGTGACTGCGGCAATCGAACAGAAATTGCATCCAAATGGGCATCCGCGCCCGGTTTCAACGCATGATAATGGAAAATACGATCTTGTTCCGAAAATTTCCCTCCTTGGGAGAACAAAATTGTATGACACGGATCGATCTTGCGAATATCGTCGCTTCAGGCACCCTGCTTGCGCATCACGCATCACTTGTCCCCAAATTAGTTCTGCGTAACCAATAACAATACTATCGGCATACCTTTGCGCTTCTTCGGGTCTCAGTGTTACATGATATCCACCAAGAACAGTTTTCACGCCTCTTTGGTGATATTCCCTAACAATCTCGTATGCTCTTTTTGCCGTGTAAGCCTCAACCGTAATCGCAACAAGATCTGTTGACAAATCAAAGTTGATATTCTCAAAACGGTCATCAAAAAAAGATACTTCCACATCAACTGGTGTGAGGCCAGCCAGTGTAGCAATCGGAAGCGGTTCCATTTGCCAAGTACGCACATACTTTCCACCAGGCCTCTTCCCAACACTTGGCATAATAAACGTAACCTTCATCTTTGAATCCTTATGTTCGAATTGTGAATGAACTCAATACTAGATCCGTGCGACAACACTATCACAACCAAATATTTTAACAAATACAATTCCTGACCAACGAATCCCTCGATCGCTACGCGCGTGGTATTAGGGAAAGGAGCAAATCAAACATAAGACCGCCCTTGCGGGCGGTCTTATCTATAGTATATTTTATTATTTCATAGACACATCTACACCTGCCGGGATTTGCAGGCTCTGCAACGCGTCTACCGTCTTGGGTGTAAAGTTTTGAATATCGATGAGGCGCTTGTGGACGCGAATCTCATACTGATCACGCGCGTCTTTGTGCACAAACGTTGAGCTGTTCACCGTGTAACGCTTCCGTTCTGTTGGAAGCGGTACCGGACCAAAAACGCGGGCTCCGGTTCTGATCACCGTATCGGCAATTTGCTTTGCCGATTGATCCACGAGCTTGTAATCATAAGCCTTGATCTTGATGCGAATTCTCGGCCCCGTTTGTTCCGGAGTGACAGCCACGGCTTCCGCCACAACCTCATCCGTAACATCTTTGGCGTCGTCAATTATTTCGTCCGTAGGCATGATATTAAGGTGCAGTAATTAACAAATTATTTGAGAATCTTGGTAACGATACCGGCACCGACTGTGCGACCACCTTCACGGATAGCAAAACGCATTTGTTGTTCCATGGCTACTTCCTTAATCAATGTTACAACACCCTTCACTGTGTCACCCGGCATAACCATTTCCGTACCTTCCGGTAAAGCGACTTCTCCTGTTACATCCGTTGTGCGGATATAAAATTGCGGTTTGTAGCCCTTGAAGAACGGCGTGTGACGTCCGCCTTCATCTTTTGTCAAAACGTAGATTTCACATTCAAATTGAGAGTGAGGCGTGATGGATCCCGGCTTGGCCAAAACTTGACCACGCTCGACATCTTCTTTCTTTGTGCCACGGAGCAAGACACCGGCGTTATCTCCGGCCAAACCTTCGTCCAAAGTTTTGTTGAACATTTCAATACCGGTAACAATCGACTTGGCGGTTGGACGCAAACCAACGATTTCTACTTCATCGTTTGTGTGCACCTTTCCTCTTTCAATACGACCGGTAACAACTGTTCCGCGACCTTCAATGGAGAAAATATCTTCAATGGAGAGCAAAAACGGTTGATCAATGGCGCGAACGGGTTCCGGAATGGCTTCGTCCAAAGCAGCAACCAAATCGTAAACGGATTTTGCACCCGGATCTTCCGCGGAAGTGGCCTTCAACGCTTGCAAGGCGGATCCGCGAATGACTCTGGCCTTTTCGCCATCATAATGATACTTGGAAAGAATTTCGCGCACTTCGGCTTCCACCAAATCAACCAATTCCGGATCATCCACCGCGTCAACTTTGTTTAAGAAAACGACAATTTCCGGAACACCAATTTGGTACGCAAGCAAAACGTGTTCACGAGTTTGTGGCATTGGACCGTCAATAGCCGATACGACCAAAATTGCGCCGTCCATTTGCGCGGCACCGGTGATCATGTTCTTGACATAATCAGCGTGGCCAGGACAGTCAACGTGGGCATAATGACGCTTTTCCGAGGAATATTCGGTGTGCGCGGTAGCGATTGTTAAAATTTTAGTCGGATCACGACGACCTTCTTTTTCAGAAGCTTTTGCGATATCATCGTAACTTCGATCTGTCGCCAAACCCTTAAGGGACATAACGTGCGTCAACGCTGCGGTTAAGGTTGTCTTTCCGTGATCAACGTGACCAATGGTCCCGACGTTAATGTGCGGCTTATTTCTCTCAAACTTTTCTGCCATAATGTTTTTCTCCTTGAAAATTAAGATTATTTAGACTTGTACCGCTACAACCTTACAATTTCCGAACTACCAGGAATTATATAAGTTGACGCGATAGTAGTGACAGCACGACTGTAACAAAAAGCAACGATTTATGCAAATTTTTCGTTAATTTTAGTTTCCGACGCGATGCTTTTTGCCCGACCGACCCTCGGTTACCTCTTTTGCTACGTTCGTGGGCACTGCTTCGTAGCGATTAAACTCCATTGTATAACTTGCGCGACCTTGTGTCATTGAACGCAACGACGTCGCGTAACCAAACATCGTCGCCAACGGCACAAAGGCATCAATCACCTTAACATTCATACGGTCGTTCATCCCTACAACTTGACCGCGACGCGCGTTAAGATCTCCCACAACGTCACCCATATAATCTTCCGGCGTAGTGACTTCAACTTTCATAATCGGTTCGAGAAGGACCGGGTTAGCAGCCTTAACGGCTTCTTGAAAAGCTTTGCTACCGGCAATTTTGAAAGCGGCTTCGGAAGAATCGACATCGTGGTAAGAACCATCAAAAAGCGTCACAACAACATCGATTGTCGGATAACCCGCCAACACGCCGGAATCGGAAGCTTCTTTTACGCCCTTTTCAATGGCCGGCACAAACTCTTGCGGAATAACGCCACCTTTAATTTCACTGACAAACTCCACGCCCTTCCCGCGTTCGAGTGGCGCGACGCGCAACCAACAGTGACCATATTGACCACGTCCACCGGACTGACGAATATATTTTCCTTCCGCTTCCGCCGAACCGAGAATTGTTTCTTTGTAGGCCACTTGCGGGGCGCCAACATTGGCTTCCACGCCGAATTCGCGACGCATCCGATCAACGATAATTTCCAAGTGCAATTCACCCATACCGGCAATAATCAACTGCGATGTTTCAATGTCGGTACTGATACGGAAAGTTGGATCTTCATCAGACAATTTCTTAAGCGCCATACCCATCTTTTCCTGATCGGCCTTGGTTTTTGGTTCGATGGCAATCCGAATAACCGGTTCCGGAAATGTAATGCGTTCCAACATAATCGGGTTTTCCTCGTCACACAAAGTGTCACCGGTTGTGGTGTGTTTCATTCCAATCAACGCGCCAATATTTCCCGCGGAAAGACTTTGCACTTCTTCACGCTTATCGGCATGAATCCGCAAAATTCGACTAATACGTTCCTTTTCGTTGGCATTTGCATTCAAAACGTATGTTCCGGTATTGATATTTCCGGAATAAACACGGAAAAAAGTAAGCTGACCGACATAGGGATCGGTGGCCACTTTAAAAGCCAGGGCCGTAAACGGTTCGGTGACATCGGGATGACGTTCAATTTTTACTTCCGGATCATCAATGTCGGTACCCATAATTGCCGGAACATCCATCGGTGATGGCAGAAGTTCGATCACCGCGTCCAAAGCAAATTGCACGCCTTTGTTTTTTAAAGCAGAACCGCATAAAACGGGAACCACTTTATAGGCAATCACGGCACGACGCAACGCGGAATGCAATTCTTCATAGTTCATTGTTTCACCGGCCAGATATTTTTCGGTTAATGCATCATCGCTTTCGGCGATTTTTTCCACAAACTTATTGCGCCATTCTTCGGCTTGCGCTTTTTGGTTTTCCGGAATGGGAATTTCGACGATTGTTTCACCGTGCGGACCATCAAAACGAAATGCTTTTAGTTTTAACAAATCGATGACACCGGAAAAATCTCCCTCACTGCCAATTGGCAAAAAGGCCGGTATCGCGTTTGGCGTTAAACGAAGAAGAATACTTTCGTAAGAACGGAAAAAATCCGCGCCTGTGCGGTCTAACTTATTGATGAAACAAACGCGCGGTACTTTGTATTTATCGGCTTGACGCCAAACTGTTTCACTCTGTGGTTCCACGCCGGCAACACCATCAAACACAACAACCGCGCCGTCCAAAACACGCAAACTACGTTCCACTTCCGCGGTAAAATCAACGTGCCCGGGAGTATCGATCAAATTCAGACGAAAACCTTTCCAAAAACAAGTGGTGGCGGCCGAAGTGATTGTAATACCGCGCTCGCGTTCTTGTTCCATCCAATCCATTACCGTTTCACCTTCGTGCACTTCCCCGATTTTGTGAGAAATACCGGTATAAAAAAGCACACGTTCCGACATCGTGGTTTTACCGGCATCAATGTGCGCTACAATGCCGAAATTTCTAATCTTTTCGATTGGAATCGCGACGGAAAATTGATCGTCTTTTTCGGGCATTTGATGTTGTTTGCGCTAATAATTAAATTTTGTTCTTCTTTTTGATGCATTCCGAGTTTTTCTCGGAAACATTTTATCTTCTTAGAAGTTGAAATGCGAGAACGCCTTGTTTGCTTCGGCCATTCTGTGCACTTCGTCGCGCTTCTTAATCGCGCCACCCTCTTTTTTCGCGGCATCCAAAAGCTCGGCCGCCAATTTATCAAAAAACTTAATTCCATTTCGGTCGCGTGTGGCTTGAATAATCCAACGCATTGCCAAGGTGAGTCGACGTTCCGCGCGCACTTCCATCGCGATTTGGTAGTTCGCACCACCAACGCGCTTGGCTCGCACCTCCAAAACGGGAGAAACGTTGCGAATCGCATTATCAAAAATACTCAATGGATCTTGTTTGGTTGTTTCGCTGATGACGTCAAAGGCATCATAAACAATCGATCTGGCCAAAGTTTTTTTGCCACCCTTCATTAGATGGTTGGCAAAACGCTCAATCATAACGTTTCCAAACTTTGGGTCTGGGAGAATTTCGCGACGGGTTTTAATAGCTCTTCGTGGCATGGGGGGAGTATATTTAAATTAAACTATTTTCACAAGTTAATTTTACGCCGGATGGTAATGTGTTTTTAAGAAGCCCCCAAATTTTCAATTTCCAATTACCAATTTTCAAATAATTATCAATTCCAAAATTTTCAAACAACGACGCGACGTTCCGTTTTGATAATTGCCCGCCACATCGGCGGGTCCGCCTGCTGGCGGAATAATTAGCAAGCTTGCTGATACCGGCCGAAATTCTATTTTTTAGAAATAATTTCATAGGTAAGAAATATCTACTTCTTTTTGTCTGATGGTTTTTTTGTTCCATAAATGGAACGACCGCGACGACGCGTTTCCACACCTTGCGTATCGAGGACGCCACGGACAACACGATAACGGACGCCGTTCAAATCTTTGACGCGACCACCACGAACCAAAACAACAGAATGTTCTTGCAAGTTATGCCCTTCACCCGGGATGTGAGCGGTAATTTCCATCCCATTGGTCAAACGCACGCGGGCAATTTTACGCAAAGCGGAATTTGGTTTGCGAGGAGTTTGCGTTCTTACCTGAATACAAACGCCCCGCTTAAACGGGCTACCCTTAGAAAGATAGACCGGACGATTTTTCAAAACATTGAACATTTTTCCCAAAGCTGGGACACGAGATTTTTTTACGGCTTGCTTGCGGGGTTTTCTGATTAACTGATTAATTGTTGGCATTGATGGCAATATAAATAGAGGATTCTTCGCAAAATCAAAAAGAAATTGCGTGTCATAGGAACTTTACGGAAAGAACGAATTGCCGTCAAGAGGCCATTAACGTGAATGCTGAATAACGAATGATGAATGATGATGCGACGTGGACAAAACATGCTTATTGGCCACCTGTCATCCTTTCCTCACAACAACTATCGATCAGAAACTCCGTCCGCAGGAATTTGCCTTTTTTCTATCTTTTATTATAATCATCCCGCGTTCGTTACACAATTTCGCCAAATTTGGCAATCGCAACTTGAGGAGCCTGAACCATGTCGACCGATTCAACAACAACAGAAACGATCACCCCTCCGCCAGTAGCAGATCCCACCAAAGAAACCGACCCGCGTTTCCCGCTTGAGCAAATTATCGGCACCGAACCGATGAAAGTTTGCAAAAATTGGGCAGACTGGTTAGACGAGTGGCAAAGCGCGGGCTTCTTCCAACGACTTGGCCTGCTTGAAGTGGGCCTTTTGATGCCCAGGACTACACGCGAAGTGGTTTGTCAGCAATTTCGATTTTTCGTTACCCTCTCCGATTACAAAACAAGCAAAGAACCTTGTATACACAACGTAAGGGAGTGGGGGGCATTAAGCGCGAAAGCCTCGGAAATGCTGGTCCGAGAAGTATTCACCAACAACGCCGACAAATATTCCCAGCCATCATGGTCTTGGCTTTTGGACACTCCAGAGTTGTTCGAAACCGTGTTGTGGTACTTCCGACCAAGGTTTTCTACCAGACAAATCAATCTTGTGGCAATCGACTACACTGACTCCGACGAATCCAAAGCCATTATGCGTAAATTTTTGCGCGATTTTTGCCGGCTGGCTTGGACCGAAGAAAAATGTGAAAAGCGACCATGGCTCGCAGAAAAACGCCCACAGATGGTTCCCATCCTTTGCGGACTAGGCGGACCGGCAATTTGGGAAGCGACGGACCAGCACGGCGTAATCAGCTTCGATGACGAATGTCTGAAAGCGCTTGAGCAAACAGTTCTTTCCGTCAAGGTCACTTTGCCACGCGACTCGGTCTATCGGTTTCCCAAAAACGTCCAGGATTCCGTGAATTGTGGCGTCGAATGTGCCCGTGTCCTTCTTGTTCTTCAGGCGATGGCCACAGAAGAACTTCGGTACACACAGATCGATGCCCACGAAGAACGAATTGCCGAATTGCGCGGACAAATGGGCCAACTACAAATGGAGCTCGCCGCTCTCGGAGGCGATCTGCCCGACGAAAAGCCAGGACAGTAATAACGACAACCGGAAGGTTAATCCTCTCCGGTTTTTTTATTTACCCCAGGAAAATATGTAGGAAAAATTCTACAGGTAACCGCACGATTACATCCAAAATCAAACCGTTGGTTAAACTATCGATAATTAATAACCCAAGAAGATACATATAGCCCTGACGTTCCATACTATAAAGCAAGCCGGCGTTGTTTTTAAAAATATAAGGCAAAATCGCCGAACCATCGAGCGGTGGTATGGGAATTAAATTAAACATCATTAATACTAAATTAATGGTAATAATCGCAATAAATAATGTTTGCAAATTTGTGCCCGCCGGCAAAAAACGAAAAATTAACGCAAAAATACAAGCCGTGAGAAAATTGGAAACCGGACCGGCCAAAGCAACCAGCAAGCGGTCACGAATCGGTTTTTTAAAATTATAAGGATTTATCGGCACCGGTTTGGCCCAACCAAAGATAAAGCCTGTCCCCGTCATTAAAAGAAGGCCCGGAATAAGAATAGAACCCACCGGATCGATATGTTTTAGCGGATTAAGACTAATTCGCCCTTCGATTCTAGCCGTAGGATCACCCAACTGATCCGCCACATAAGCGTGCGCGGACTCGTGAATGACGATGGCGAGGATAAAACCAATGATGGTGGCGAGGATAGTGAGGGTGATCATGGATGGATTATAGCACAAAGTTTGATAAAAACTTGTGTTTTAAATTTTCAATCTCGTTCCAATGATTTTAACAACTAAATTATCAATTTTCAATGACCAATTTTCAATTAATGATCAATTCTTAAATTATCAAAAGACGGCGTCATAATTGATAATTGAGCCCTTGATAATTAATTGAAAATTGGTCATTGAAAATTGATAATTTTGTCGTGGGACTACTTTTCTTGCCTAAATCACGTCTCCGTGTTAAATTCCTTCAGTATTTAATTCTATTCCCCATCCCTATGATGAAAGTTTGCCAGCGTTGCGAGAAGAAAACCCAATCTTCTTTTAGCCGAAGCCACTCGAATATCGCTTCCAAGCGTCGCCAATACCCAAACTTGCAAAAGTGCAAAATCGCCGGAATCCGGATGCTTTTGTGCGCGTCTTGTATCAAGATCGCCACAAAAGAAATGACGAAGTAAAAATCTATTTTTTAAAGAAAACCATCCCCGCGTCCGCCAACTGACAGAGCGAGGATCTTGGTAAAAATCATGCCGGACTAACTTCCGACGACTTTGTTATTTTCTTTTCAATTAATTCCGGAAATCGATTGTTTGTAATATCAAAAACTGTAATCTCAAGGAAATTAAGCTTAAGATGATTAACAATATCGTACTTACGCTTGACGTTATTGTCATATTTTTTGTTTGCCCCCTTCAAGCCAAAATATTCAATGAACAACCCATGATCTGGCAAATAAAAATCTGTATTAAGCTTTGATGACGGATAGTTTATATTTCGTTCATGTTTAATTTTGCGATCATATAACCAGTCATCGATAATTTTTTCAGTAAAAGAATCACACCAGTGCCCATCTTTTGCAAGCATACGCTTCGTAAACTTTTCCGGATTTGGAACAAACCCTGCGGCAACAATTGCGTTATTCCAACTACCGAAAAACTTCTTACAAATTCTAAATTTGTTGAGTTCATATTTCAGCGGAATACATCCATTTTTCTCATGAAATTCCTTGATCAGGCGCAAGATATCAGTCTTGTTGAATTTAATTTTGAACTGGTATTTTCTCAAACGAATTCTTGCTTTTCTTTTTTCTTCCAGTGTCCACTTATGAGCCTTTAATTTATGCCGTTCTTCAATCGCGATTTTCTGATCAAATGAAACATTAATTCCCTTTGTCCACAAAAATGCAGAACCATTGCTGATTTTTAGCTTATGAGCAATTTCACGGTGCGTGTAACCTTCTGTTCGCAACCGCCTGGCACTATCTTTGGTGATAATTGTGTACATTTGCCCCAATTAAATATTTTTTTATTGCAATAGAGTTCATTAGCCCTGATACTATTATAGTTCGGGGTGTCGTATAGTGGTAGTACATGCCCATGGGGTGGGTAGAGCCCGGTTTCGATTACCGGCGTCCCGACGATAAAAAAAGAACAGCCTGTGGCTGTTCTTTTTTTGAGTCCGGCGCTGAAAGCGCCGTTACATCTGTCTAACCTCATAAACCAACAAAAAAATACCCCGCCGTTGCTACGTGGGGCTTTGCTTATTGCTCTTCACTTTCTTCATTGCTCAGTGCGTCACGCATGCAAACACGGAAAGGAGTAATCCAAAACCGATTAGGTGAACTAGCATACTCTTTTTCCGTACAATAACCCCGACGACCGTGAAGCTCCATCGTCCCGTCAATTTCGAGCGCGTCTCCGAGTTTAACTCGTTTGAGTAGTTCGCCAGCACCAACTGGCCGGCCGTCCGACAGATGCCAACTGGTCGCGTTTGAATCAACAATCATTCGCGCCAGCAAAGGTGGTTCACCGTCAATAGGAAGCACCAAAAATAATCCGCTAGGGTTCGCTTCCCTAACAACGGCTCTAACGTTTCTTAATTGCATAACAGTGCTCCGAAAAAGTGTTGGGTAACGAACTAAAACATGATCGTATTAGCATATTTGTTTATTACTCGTCAATAATCAGCACCATTGTAAAAAAATATAAAACCCGTTATGTTACCAAATAGTTATCAGAAAACGTTTTCTGATAGTTTTGTACGTTACCCAACTCTGGAGATCGAACCATGAAAAAGACTGGACTGACTTACGGTGGTGACGCCGGCATCAACTACGAAGACATGGATCCGTTCAAAATTGAGGCGCAAGAAGAAGGCCTGAAAGTCGCGCTCGCGTTGAACTTCCCGGAAATCACAAGAACGCGCGGAGAAAGTGCTTACGTTTCCGTGACACCCAAGGGGGAATTGCTAGCGCAAGTCGTCGAGGGTCTCGGTTCGGAAAATCAGGTAGCGGATTGGCTTTACGACAATCGTAGCCTCAACTTCTTCCGTGAGATCGGTTGGAGCAATACCGCCACGGCGCTCAACGACCTCATCACGACCGGTGCCGCACCATGGACTTACATGATGTTTCTCGCCGTCGGTGCCTCAAGTTGATTCCAAAACGAACGACGGCGACGCGCCATAATCGAAGGATGCAAACTTGCCTGTCTAAAAGCCGGATGTTCATATGGCGGTGGTGAATCGCAAACACTTACCGACGGACAAGTCAGCGAAAATTCCTTCGTCATGGCCGGCTCGGCAACCGGAGTGTTTGCGCGCGAAGACGACTTAATCGATCCAGACCGCATCACGGCGGGCGACTCAATCATCTTGGTCGATAGTTCCGGCGTCCACGATAACGGCATTTCTCTTCTACGGACAATCGCCAAACAGTTGCCTCAAGGATATGACACGCGACTTCCCGACGGTTTCCGGTTCGGACCGACAATTCTGAAAGCGACGTGCATTTACGCGCCCTACATGGCCCGACTTCTCAACAATGGGATTGTTCCGCACTACGCTGTGTACATTTCCGGTCATGGCTGGTGCAAGCTGATGCGCGCGAATCAGCCGTTTGAGTACGAAATCGACACGTTGCCTCAAGAACAACCCATATTCCCGTTTATTCAGACCGCCGGTCCGGTGACGACTCGCGACATGTATAAAACCTTCAACATGGGTGCGGGATTGGCCCTGTACATCGCCCCCAAAGACGAAGAACTGGCGATCAGCCTGGCCGAACCCAGCGGTTGTACTGCTTTTCGTGGCGGTACAGTTCGCCAAAGCGACAAAAAACGGGTTTCAATTTTGCCGCTCGACATTCGGTTCGACGAATCAGATCTCCAAATCCGTTGCTAGTCCAAAGACGACAGCAACAATAAGTCACGAATCGGTCCGCCGGTTCGTTTTTTTTATATTATTCCCCTGAAATACCCAATCGTCTTTTTCAAACCTTCTTCAAGCTCCACTTTTGGTTCCCACTTTAGGAATTTTTTGGCGAGGGTGATATCAGGCTGGCGTTTCTTGGGATCGTCATCGGGAATTGTTTTGTACACTATTTCCGATTTGGAACCAATTAATTTTACAATCCGGTTTGCCAGTTCTCCAACGGTTATTTCCACCGGATTCCCCAAATTTACCGGACCAATCATTTCCGTGTTCTCCATCATGCGCACTAACCCGTCAACCAAATCATCGACGTAACAAAAACTACGCGTATGGGTTCCGTCGCCATAAATAGTAATCGGTTCGTTCTTCAACGCCTGAATAATAAAATTAGAGACCACCCGCCCATCGTTTGGATGCATCCTTGGACCATAGGTATTAAATATCCGCACAATGCGAATATCTACATTATTTTGACGGTGATAACTCATAAACAAAGATTCCGCGACACGTTTTCCTTCATCATAACAACTGCGCAAGCCAAGTGGATTAACGTTACCCCAATAAGTTTCTTTTTGCGGATGTTCGTTAGGATCGCCATACACTTCCGACGTCGATGTTTGCAAAATTCGCGCTTTCACGCGCTTGGCGAGACCCAACATATTCACTACTCCAACAGTAGAGGTTTTAATCGTTTTAATCGGATTGTATTGATAGTGCACTGGACTGGCCGGACAAGCGAGATTATAAATCTGATCCACTTCTACCGTTAACGGATCCGTCACATCGTGCCGAATCATTTCGAAATGTTTATTATCCAGAAGATGACGAACATTTTCTTTAGAACCGGTAAAAAAATTATCGGCACAAATTACCTCGTGACCATCATTCAAAAGACGCTCGCACAAGTGACTACCAATGAATCCCGCCCCACCGGTTACTAATACCGTTTTTTGGTTTTTCATCTATAAAAAGTAGCAAGATTTTACCAATATTGACAAGTAGTATACGGGTCGGACTGCTGTAGCGGTCCGACCCGCACTGGTTCGTCGCCACCAACCAAGAGGTCGGACCGCTCGGCAGTCCGACCTTATAATAGCGTTTTCATTGACAAAATAAGTAGAATAATATATACTTTTTCCTCATTGGTTGAGACCTGGTACATTTCAAAACTCATATCATAATCTTGACAATCGTTTTCACGATTGTTCTCCCGCATGGGGGTACCCAATATTCTTTGTATTGTTCGTTTATAAATTTGGTGCCTCCATGCGGGGGGTTCTTTTTTTGCGGGGGGCTACCTGCAACAGAGGAGCCTGAATATGTGGCGTAATTTTTCTGCCCGAAATATGGTCGGTTACTCGCTTTTTCTCGTAACACTCGTGTTGCTTGAACAAGTGATGATCTGGCTGGAACACTAACTTAAAGGATTTCATTCAGAGGTAGCTAGGACTGTTCTCAACAAACAGTCCTTTTTTTATGTTCAAGCTCTAAATTTTTAATTTGAAATTTGAAATTTTTAATCAATTTGAAATAAATAAATATTTTAATAACGAATTACGTCCATCGCGGTATTTCAAATTTTTATATTTCAAATTGATTTCAAATTTCAAATTAAAAATTTCAAATTCGAAGCCCCTAATACCAAATTTCCCACACAAGCGGGAAATGGTTTTTTGTCTGATAAAAAGTCCTATTTCTTTTTGGGCGTATCCCACTCCGCGTCATGCAAAACTTTATCCATGACGTTTTCGTAATCATAGATTTCAGCTTTCGTGAACCAAAGCGCGATTTCACGTTTCGCTTCATCCGGTTCCGATGACGCGTGAATCAGATTGCGAACCGAACGGCCTTCCATATTAGCCATTTCAATCGTGTCAATTGTTAAATCACCACGGATACTGCCAACATCCGCCGAAATAGGATTAGTACTGCCGACCAACTGGCGCACATTACTAATCGCGTGAGTTCCCTGCCAAACCATCGCGACGACAGGACCGATTGCCAAATAGCGACCAAGCTGATTACGAATCCACTGACCGATTTGAATCGGTGTGCGACTATCCGACAAACCATTTTTCTCCATTCCGGCTTTGGCTTTTTCACCCAACGCCGTTAAATACGCAACATCGTTTGTGTAATGCTTTTCCAAAATTTCTTTACTCGGCCAAACCATCTTCATTCCCACAAGCTTGAGACCGGCTTTTTCAAAGCGACCGATGACATCTCCAATCAAGCCACGCTGTACTCCATCCGGCTTAATCAAAACCAACGTCTGCTGACGCTTGATCTCCATTATTCTCGAATCAACCTCCGACTTTTTTTGAGATTTAGGCATATGAGTAACAATATAGGGGAAAACCCATTTATTGACAAATGAGTAATACTTGAAACCAAATGTTTATAAATACCTCCAAAATTACCAATTATCAATGACCAATTATCAATTAATTTTCAAGATTCAATTTTCAATTTGATACCGTAATTGATAATTTATGAATTGATAATTAATTGAAAATTGGGGATTGATAATTGAAAATTAGAGTTCGCATTCTTTCTCGCACCTCAATTTTACAGACCCAGACCCCACATTACTTTCCAGAGTGATCGTTCCCATCCGGTCTGTTCTCTCAACTTTTACTCCGCCAAGTCTTTTTAATGTTAATGGATTCGGATGCCCATACATATTTTTTACCCCCACTGAAATAATCGCCATCTTGGGTTTTACAAAATCCAAAAACGTGGTGCTTGAAGATGTTTTACTGCCGTGATGTCCAACCTTCAAAATATCAGCAGTCAAAACACTGCCATATTTTTTCGCTAAATAATTTTCCGTTGGTGCTTCTATGTCTCCGGTGAGTAATAACGAAACCCCCGGAACAATTAATCTTGCAACTACCGAGGCATTATTGATGTTTGTTTTGCTCCATGTGAGTAATTTTTCATCCGGCGAAAGAATGTCTAATTTAATATCATTATAAATAATAGTTTGCCCCGCCTCGGCGAAAACTATCGGAATTTTTTTATCCATAACGCTCTGGAGAAATATCCGATAATTTTTTTTATTCTCGATAATTTTTGGCAATACAACTGTTCCAACCTCATATTTTTTTACAACATATAATAATCCACCGAGATGATCTTGATCCGGGTGCGTTAGAACAACCACGTCAATTTTACGGTCCCACGCCGGACGATTTTCACCAAGACGTTGCAAAACGGTTAAGTCGGGTCCACCATCTACTAAAACATCAAAATTCCCCTGACGCATAAGAATCGCGTCACCTTGACCAACATTCATAAAACTCACAAAAACTTTGCCATCGCGAGAATTTTGCAACCACAGAGCCATACCAAGAACCAACGTCCCCACTATTATCAAAAATATCGCTCTGCGCTTCATTTTTTCGCCATATCACTTAGTTGTTCAGTGCGGACACTATTTTTGTTCACACTGAACAATTCCCGTATCGGCCAAAATTGACGCCTTGTTGAACGAGACAAAATAATCGATAGAACAAATAAAAGAAAATAAAAGAGCACAAGATATCCGGCCTTAAATTCTACCAATTGAATATTGGCACCGGGGAGTTTTGCCGAAAACTCGACTAGCCCTAAAAATATATCAGTAAGCGCGTGAGTGATAAAAAACAGAAAACCTTGAAGGAACGGTATCCAGCCAAAAATTAAAACCGCTACCCCCAAAAGCATCAAGGGTGGATAAAGCGGTGCCGCAAATACATTAGCAAGCAACCCAATAAGCGAAACCCGGCCAAATGAATAGGCGATAATCGGTGTTGTTGTAAACATCGCGCACGCGGTCATTAAAAAAATATTTTGCAAACCAAAAGATTTCGCGCGAAAAGTAAAACGTTGGCCAATGGGATAAAAAACAATTAATCCCCACATTGCCAGCGCGGATAATTGAAAACCCAAATCGGCCAACAAAATTCGCGGATTCGCCATTAGCATTAACACGACAGTCACTAAAAGAATCCGAACGCCATGGGATTTTCTTCCAGATGCCATCGCAATATAAACCGCCGCAACCATAATAACCGACCGAATACCGCTCGGAGGAAAATCAACAAGCGCGATAAATAGCGTGGCCAAAACCGCGGTAACAATCATCGCGTAAATTCGCGGTACGCCAATCATGGTTGTAATAAAAAATATCGCGATGGCCAACATACTCACGTGTTGCCCGGAAATAGCCACCAAGTGCGCTAAACCGGAATTGGAAAAGTCTGTACGCAAACTTTTTGGAACATCCCGCATATATCCCAACAATGTCGCCGAAAAAAGCCCCGCGTCCGGTTCCGGCAACAAAACAAAAAACTTCTCTCGTAAATCATTCCTTATCGTTGTAAGTTTATTTTCCGCGCCACTTTGCATCACTTGTATTCGCGGATTAAGCATCGTGGCAAAAATGCCATAACGGGCGTAATACCGACGCGGGTCAAAGTGTCCCGCGCTTAAAGAAAAATTGTCCGGTATGGCAATTTTTCCGATAAATTGAATATCATCTCCCGTTTGGATACTCTCCGAGACCGCTGTTTTTATTTCAAGCACGCCGGGCAATACATTACTTGTATTTTGAATTTTTACATTTTCAACTTGTACTTTTAGTGATAATCCGTCTTCTTCCACACTCTGAACACGGCCTTCATATTTTGAGATATTTCCGGCAACATTTTTCCAACTTGCCATGTTTTGCACATCACTCCTGACAGCCAAATCACTAAACACCAAACCCATAAGCAAAGAACCGCTAAAAATTAAGCCATATCGTACCGCCTGATACCGTCCAAAAACACAGAAAATAAAACATACAGAAAATAACAAATAGAAAACATTCGCCACAACAGGAGAAAAAGTGCTTCCAAGTATTACCCCCGCGATATACCCAACGCAGAAATACGGAATTATTTGAGGATACATAGTTTTATGATAGTACGTTTTTTGGAACAGGGTGAACACAGAACTGCCATAGCTAATTTTTAATTTGAAATTTGAAATTTTTAATCAATTTGAAATATCGTAATAGCTTAATTGAAAAACGCGCGATTATTTCAAATTTAAATATTAAAAATTGATTTCAAATTGTAAATTTCAAATTTCAAATTCGAGAGACCTTAAGAAACAAAAGCCCCGCCTTTCTTAGCGGGACTTTGTTAGTATTATCGTTTTATATCTCTACCCTAGCTTTTCATTTTTCGACGAATGAAAGTTGGTATATCCAAATCTTCTTGCGTACTCGGTTGCTGGATCGTCTTTTGCGGTGGTGGCACAACCGGGTGCGGTTGCGGTGGAGACATCGGATGTTCAACTGGTCGTGAATAAGACGGAACAGAGCTTACCGGACGTTTTGTAATCAAGGTTCGCGGTTGATCACGACGCTGTAATGGTTCTTTCTTCGCGGAATCAAAACCGGTCGCCACAACGGTGATACGCACCTCATCATTAGCTTGCGTCTCATCAATCACGGCGCCGAAAATAACGCGTGCGTTTGGATCGGCATTCTCGGTAATAATACGAGCGGCTTCTTCCACTTCATACATTCCCAAATCAGATCCACCGCTAATGTTGAACAAAATACCTTTCGCGCCATCAATGGAAACCTCCAAAAGCGGGCTATCGATGGCCGCCCTGGCGGCCTCAACGGCACGATTCTCACCCGTCGCTCGACCTATCCCCATTAAAGCAGAACCTGCGTCGGACATAATTGCCCTGACGTCGGCAAAATCGACATTAACCATACCGTGTTCTGTAATCAAATCCGTAATACCCTGAACACCTTGGCGCAACACATCGTCCACAATTCGGAACGCATCCAAAAGTGAGGTTTTTTTGTCGATTACTTGAAGTAAACGGTCGTTTGGAATTACGACGGCCGCGTCCACACGTTCACATAATTCCGCCAATCCTTCATCGGCGATAATACGGCGTGCCTGTCCTTCAAACGAAAACGGTTTGGTAACAATCGCGATTGTTAAAGCACCGCTTTCTTTGGCGATCTCCGCCACAATCGGCATCGCTCCTGTTCCGGTTCCACCACCTTCACCACCGGCAACAAAAACCATATCGCTCCCTTTTAGCGCTTCATGAATTTCCTCGCGACTTTCTTCCGCGGCTTGCTGACCGACAGACGGATCCATACCGGCACCTAAACCCCTTGTAAGAGTTTGACCGATGTGAATCTTTTGATCCGCGCCGGAATGATGCAAAGCCTGCGCGTCCGTATTGACCGCAATAAATTCCACTCCTTTTATTTTTGCCTCAACCATTCTATTCAATGCCGCGTTGCCGGATCCGCCGACACCAACGACTTTTATTTTTGGAAGTGTTTCTATTTTTGGTTTGACTTCTGCCATAAATCTTTGTTTCAATTCCTTAGTGGGTAACACGGCCAGAATAACACTTCAAAAAACCTTGTCAAACAAGCATTTGTTAAACCTGAACACTATTATTGTTCACGATGAACAATAAATGTATATATTTGCCATCTACGCATATGAAGAACGCATTAATTTAAAAGATGTATTTGGTATTTTGTATATGGTATATGGAGCGTAGAAAGCTTGCTGGTTTTCATATACTATATACCAAATACTATATACTTTTTCTAAACCAATTTTAAATAAAAAGACCCACCATGGTGGGTTAGCAAATTCAAAACAGCACCTATTACTAAGGCATCAACGACCGAAACCACCCGCGAATTTTTGTTACTGTTGGGCCAACGGACGATAAATTCGGCATCTTTGAACTCGGTTTTGATTGATGCGTGTCCATGGTATGAAAAATCAATCCAACCGCCGTGGCCCATGCCGGATCATATATTTCATCAACAATTCCCGGCAATGGTTGCGGATAACCCAACTGCGCCGGTAACCGTAATTCTTTTTTTGCCAGTTCAACAACGCCGTGCATTTTTGCGCCCCCGCCGGTAAGAACCACACCGGCCGGCAACAACCCTGAACGTTGCACCATTTTTAATTCTTTATTAACCATTAAAAATATCTCCGCCAATCTTGCCTCAATAATTTCCGCGACATGACGACGCGGAATTTCAGTCTCTTCTTCCTGTTCATCCATATGTTTCAAATTGATAATTTGCGTTTTCTTTACTTCGTCCGGTATGGCTGTGCCCAATTCGACCTTAATTTTTTCCGCCACGTCAATTGAAGACCTTAAACCGATCGCGATGTCATTGGTAATATGCATCGATCCAATCGGCAATGTTGCCGTTTGAAGCAAACGGTTTTCTTCAAAAACGGCAATATTTGTCGTGCCACCGCCCAAATCTATTAAAATTACACCAAGTTCTCTTTGTCTCTTGGAAAGAACCGCCTTCGCGGCAGATAACGGCGCGTAAACCAAATCTTCCACGGTCACACCCGCCTGATAAACACACTTCGTTAAATTTTTTATAAATGGCGCGGACCCCTCAATAATATGGGCGTCCACTTCCAATCTAACACCCGTCATCCCCAACGGATCGGTAATGCCATCCTGACTATCCACAACAAACTGTTGTGGAACAACATGAAGTATTTCTCGATTTGATGGAATAGAAATTGCTTGCGCCGCATTAATCACGCGCGTGATATCGTCTTCACTGATTTCTCCATCGGCGCGAGACACCGCAATTACACCGCGACTGTTTTGAGAAGAAATATGCGCCCCCCCAATACTAACCGTGGCATGCTCAATCGGCGAACCGGCCATTTGTTCCGCCCGATCCAAAGCACTACTCACAGATTGAATCGTTTCTTCCACGTCGGTAACGACCCCTTTTTGAATACCGGAAGATGGAACTACGCCAATCCCCACCACCGAAGGTTTTTCATTTTCCGGCGATCGAACCGCCACCACAACTCGCGTTGTGGTAGTGCCGACGTCTAAACCTACGATTAAATCTTCTTTAGCCATAATTCTTATACGTTATCATACCACGATAAACAACAAACAATTTACTCCCTCTAATTGCCATCACTTAAATTCGTTAAGCAATACCCCGCTGTTTTGTTTAACAGAGGTGGAATGAAAATAAATAGTCCCACCAATACCGCGCAAATAGACGCCAAAAGCACGGCGGCGGCGGCCAAATCCTTTGTTTTTTTAATGGCTAAATGTTGCTCCGGATGCACCCGATCCGCGAACGATTCTATTGCCGAATTAACATATTCCATCGCTATTACAAAAAAGATCGTCAAAATAAGCACCGCCCAATCAAGCGACGACAAACAAACAAAAAAACTGGCAATAAAAACCACCACACCAACAATGATATGTAGACGAATCGAACGATCGTGTTTTATCCCCACCATAAGGCCATGGAGTGCATATTTAAGGCGTCGAATCATATCTTTTCAAAAAAATTAATAATTTTGTTCGAAACTTTTTCCATCTCGTCCTGTTTCAGATCGGTATCATGATCATATCCGCACAAATGCAATAAACCATGTACCACCAAAAAATTCAATTCTTTTTTTTCTTCCCTGCCTTTGTTTATTGAATTTTTTAGCGCAAATTTTGGGTTTATTACGATATCACCCAAAGAAACATTCCCCTCGGGATCTTTATCAAAAATACTGTCGTCCTGAAGTGGAAAAGACAAAACATCCGTTATTTTATTAATTTTTCTAGTGATTCTATTCAGTTTACGAATTTCCGCATCATCCACAAAAAAAATGTTTACCTTTGATTCTTTTGGTAAATTTAAAACTTTCCCCGCGCATCGCATTAATTCTTCAATAACATCCGCGGAGACGCGCATCTTAGTATTATTTTCAAACTCAACCTTCATGTTTCTTTCCGGAAAATACTAGATACTACAACGCGCCGGACCGGAAAGTTTGTCGTTGGGAGACGCAATGAACGGATTATACCCATTAACAACTTCTTGACCATCCAAATACCCATCTCCATCCGTATCCGGATTATTTACATCCGTCCCCCAACATTTTTCATCGGGATCCGCCAAACCATCACGATCGGTATCAAGTTTTCCACCACTCACTAACGGGTCGTAACCGGCATCAATTTCTTGCTTATCGGTGTATCCATCCCCATCCGTGTCGGCTTTAAATGGGTCCGTGCCCAACTTGGTTTCTTGCGCGTCAGTTAGCCCATCACCATCCGAATCGGTCAATAAAAGCGTATCCGCGCTTGGCGTCGGTGAAGCAACGACAATATCGGATGAAGGATTTGGCGTAAATAATGATGAGTCTGTTGGTGACGTAGGTGGTGGTGTACTACCGGAACGAGTCAAAAAATACCAAAGCGACATAAAAATTACCGCGATAAATAACAGCAACACAATGACAACAATCGCCAATCGTCGCGGGCGAATATTTCGATCAACACTGGCCTCCGGTGGCGCGGTGGGCGGTGGGACACTTTTTCCCGATGCCTTAATATCATCATCACCGGATTTATTTAGAAGTTCCTCGATATCGTTTTCAACAGCACTTTCCGGAGCCACGGGCGCCCTCGGCACTCCAATTTTTGACCTCACCGATACGGTGTCAACAATTTCTTTAGCGGACGGTTCTTCTTTTACCTTATCAATCAACGCGTCTTTCTCTTTAATAACTTCAGGGATATTTTTTGGCCCTCTGCTTATAGACGAACCTTTTAACGCGGTACCTATGCCAAATTTAGCGGTAGAACTCTTCATCGGACTCGTGGGTGCGGACGGTAACGGACCCCTCACACCAGGCACAATCTTTGGTATCGATCTCGGGACGGCTGGAATTTCTTTAACGAGTTTTTCGTCGATAAATTTTACTTCATTAGGCAAATCATCCGAAACATCATCCACAAACGGTAAATCGGCAGGAGGTTCAACTCCGCCCCGCTTTGGCAAACTAGGTATCCCCATTGATGAACTCTTTGGTAAAGCGGGTTTTGCCCCGGCACCCAAAATATCATCGGATGAATTTGTTCCCTGATTATCCCCTGAATTTGTTGTTTGTGTGTCCATAATGTTAATTTATGCTTTATTACGATTTATTAAGTATGATGCATAACCTCACTTTTATTCAAGGCCATTAAATGAATGATGATATATGATTTATGAATGTTGGATGACATATTCATCGTTCGCGTTTCATAAATCATTATTCATTAATCATTCTTTCAACAACCGCTTTCACCCGTCCCCCATCCACTTGTCCTTTTAATTTCCCAAGAATCGCGCCGGTAATCTTGCCAATGTTTTTTTCACCGGTAATTTGGCCGATAAAATCCACCACAAATTTTTCCAGATCGGCATCGGAAATTTGTGCCGGCAAATATGCCTCCAAAATTTTCTGCTCCGCGAGCTCTTTTTCAGAATCGGCCATACGTCCCCCTTTCGCAAAAGCTTCCGACGCTTCGCGCCGTTTTTTAATCTCTCGCTGAACAATCTTTTGAAGTTCCTCATTTGGAAGTTCTTCCAGCCTTAACGCAATCTTTTGATTTGTTATTTGAGACTGAAGCAGGCGCAAGGTGGAAAGACGCAGAACATCGCCAGCCTTCAAGCTCAAGCGCAAGTCTGCCGTTATTTGTTCAGCGAGCGTCATTTATTATATAGTTTTAAAAACCGCCGGAACGTTCGTGAGTACGTTCTTCCAATTTGCCCAATTTCTTTAACGTATCTCTTTCATCCTTAAGTTCGGTTTTGCGAATCGCTTCTTTTCTCTGGCGTTGCTTGCTTTTCGGACGTTCGTAATAACGGACCTTTTTGGCCTGAATAATCACTCCGCTTTGTTGCACCTTACGGTGAAAGCGACGCAAAAGACTATCGAGCGATTCGTGCTCTTTTTTCTTCACTTCAAACATGAATAAAACTCACCTCTTTCTTTAAATTTGAATGCCTAAATAGTAACAGGGCAACCAAAAAGTGTCAAAATTCTGTAGACAACCGTCAAACAGGGTCCGTCCCTGCACGCCAGGGTCGGACCCTGATCGGCGTAGTAAAAAGTTTTCGTCGTCGCATACCCCTCTTTCCACACCACACGTAACTTTAGTAAAATGTGGTTTCAAAGAGAGCCACCCATTTGGGCGAGTCGCTCTGATGAGCGGGAATCAGCGTCGTCGAGAGGGTGCGTCCCTGCCGAGCAGGGTCGGACCCTGATTTGCGTCAAAAAAGTTTTCATCGCGTCACCGTAACGTCGCACCAAGCAACCGCCGTTTCATCTCCAATAGGACTTCAATCGTCTGCTGACTGATTTTCTCTTTCCCGATAATTTTATCAACTTCATATGCAAACTTGTTGCGAAGATCGTCTACTTTATCCATGTAATTAACAGGCTTATTCTTCTTTTCTTTTAGTAATCCCTCTTCAAAGTCGCTCAAGAAATTTCGCAAATCACTTAACGGTTTGTCTAGCTTTTCATAATCACCCTTGATTATCGAAGGGTCATTAGCTTTTTTCTTATCCAAAAGTGTTACCAATATTTTTTGAATCGCGACAACCGCATCACCAATCTTCTCGCCGATTTTTACACCATCCGTTTCCGATACCGTCTCATCAACGGTCTTGACTTCATTCATACCAATCACTCCTTCTTTGCTTTCATCGAAAACACCGTTGTTATTAACATAAGTTGAATCAACGTAGTAATCTCCGGCGGTGTTACCGCTTATTTTGAGCGTATACTTCCCTACTTTTGGATTACGAATGGTAACAAGGATAATATCGTCAGGGTCGGAAGGGTCATCGTCAAAATTGGCATTGTCTTCACCGAGTTGGTTTTCAGTCCGTGAAAGTAGCTTCCCGTCGGGATCGGTCACTTCGAAAGCGACGTTGGGAGAGACGGTAAAGGAGAGCATACTGTCGGGAGCGACATATTCATCGCCATCCGCTCTGGCAAACGGTGTAATCAGGAGATTTTGTGCCAACGCGCGAAACGGCTGGGGTAAATACCACATGATTGGTGGATTAATAAACCACGGAATTGTAAAACGTGCGTCATCGGGAATTTTGATATGCGAAGTACCCTCCAACTGGAAATCATCAATTTCGGAAATACCGGCACTGGCTACTAAAACGGTTTCATCTCCCTGCGTTGAGTTTGCCACTGGCGGATCTGGAATCGGATGGCCATCGCGCCAACGCGCGAGTGTTGCGTCCGCCTGTTCATCAACGGGGTTCACGGTAATTTCTCCCATTGTTTTTCCGGTCAAACCATAATAAATTCGCGTGTTATCACCGACGTGTGATTTCAGAACAGCGATATTGTTGTTCAGGTTGATAAGGAAATCGTTTTTGTCTTTCATCTCACTCAACGTCACCATTCCCGCTCCGTCTCTGACAAAGGGCACGGTGGGCAACAAGTCCTTAATTGACGGGAAGAATTCGCGGAAAGAGAGAGGGGGAAGGATGTCTTTTTTGTTACGTGTTCTTTTTAATGACCACTGAATATTATTAAAAAATGATTTATAAAAATAGTTCCAACTCTGCGGATATAGCCCTCCCTCCCAGACAACATATGCATCCGACGCCCCATAATTTGGCGTTCCCATCATTACCAATTTATTAACATCGTGCCCGTAACTATCGTTTTGAATATACGCACGCGAAAGCAAACCGCCCATACTGTGTGCTACCAAATCAACGTGGTCTTGCCCGCTGATGCGTTTCGCTTCATCAATCTTCGGTTTTAGATATTTCGACCAATTTTCTGAAACGGGTTTCCGCCAATCGTAATGGGCGATAAAAAGTGTTTTTCCTTCTTCAAAACCCCTTGCCTTCAACTCATTTATTAACGCTTTGTAAACGTTTCCACCCCACACAAAACCCCATTTGTTATCTTCTTTGTCCTGGTACATCAGTTTTTTATCGAACGATGCCAACATTCCCGGAACAATCACGACGGGGCAAACAGGATCACATCCGGCGTGAACAGCGAGTGCAGGACTAAAAAGAACAAGAACAGAAAGAACGATGTTGAATAATTGTCTATATTTGTCCGCCATAAATTCCACGGACAGTTATCCCGCCCATTATTTCAATAATCCACCACGGCAAATTATATCCAAGCCAAAAAAGTATAGCACTAACAATAATTACTATAATAATCATCTTTTTTGTAATTTCCCTTTTTTTCTTTTTTTGCCACAGAAGCCAAGCCCAGGGAAGTATGACAAGTACATATGAAAGATAAATTGTTGAATATCCCAACAAAGCAGCAGTTATTCCAGCCATTTTATCTGAAAAAGTCGGATACCCCGCAGGATTCTCCCCCAACAACTTCAATAACATATCCACAATCATATTTATATTTTAGCACTCCGCAGCTTTAATACAAATATATGGCGATACAAGAAACATCCGGCTCCCCTTTCCGTGTTTGGCCACCATGAGCAGTAGTAGCAAAACGAGTTGCTTTTTGAAGATTAACAAAAGTACCTGACATTTTTAGATTATCCTTCATACATATTTAATCAAATAATTACAGAGCGTACCGCCATTCGATCTAATGAATTATTATATTTCTGAAGTAATTCAGGGTTTTTTTCGATAATTAATAAGTTGTAATATTTTTGCCATGCTTTCTTAAAATCACGAAAATATGCGTTATTATGAAACCTTAATCTTTTATCAACAATTTGCACGCCAGCATCTTTATCAATACATCCTTCACAATAAAAAATACCTTCTCCGTCAGTATATCCATCTGATTGATTTTGAACCAATGAATCTGCTTTTATAAAATATTCGTGTGCTAAACCACAACGAAATAGCGTATAAATATTTCCTTCCTTGTCTATGAAATCTACATCCTTAAATTTCTGCTTAAATTCTTTGTAGTGATTCTTATCACTATTCCACTCAAAAAACTCCAGCGCCTTATTAAACTGTTCTTGACTTTTTCCCTGTAAACCAAGCGTTCCATTTGCAAGTCCACCAAGAAATTCTGTGTTAGATAACAGAGCCAAAGCCACAGTATAATTTGCTTTCGCCTTGATACAATTTTGAATATCGTTAAAGATAAAACCAAAAATATATTTCTTAAAGTATTCTTTTATTAACTCTTCATTTCTTTCCATATTTTTTATTTCTCCCAAAGTTTAGCGATAGCTTCTTTGGTTTTTTGTTCGTAGATTTCGATCAGTTTTTTGGCGGATTCTACCAATGCGCGCTCGGCTTCGATTTTTTCCACTATTTGTTTTTGTATGGCGAGAGATGGAAGAGGAATTTCTATCTCAAGAAGATTTCCTTTACTAATTCTTTGTCTTGTGGCCCCCGATAAATCAGAGTTGATTCTCTTCTGATATTCATCGGTTTGGGTTATTGATACAAAATATTTTGCATTAATTGGATTATCAAACCGAAAAATTGTACAGTCTACAGCTGTTATTGTTCTTTTGTTTATTTCTGGAAGTATACAGGCTCGTCCGACAGGATCTGGTAATCTTGATAGTAATACATCTCCAACAAAAATTTCTGTGCATTTTAATCTCTTAAATGTCTCATTAGAAATATATCTTTCTTTGCCGGCCTTATCTATGTATTCACCAATACCAACATTACCCGTCTGAATTAACCTAATCCCACTATCAGATTGGTCTTTTGATTCTATCCAATCGCCATCATCAATAAATTTTGCAATCCTGCCCAACTTCACCTTTTTCCACTCGGGGTCGATGTCGATTTTGGGTTTCCAGTTTTGGACTATTTGTTTGGCTCCGGCGATTATACTCGCGTAGCCGTCCAACTCCGCCACAATTTGTTCTTGAATTTCGAGAGGCGGAAGAGGGATTTGAAGTCTTTCAAAATTTGATTTTGAAATTTCAGCAAAAGTGCCTCCACTCGACATTGCTTTCATTTCATCAACCAACTCTGTAAGTGCCCACGCTATGTACATATAGTCGGTTAATTTTTTATCACGGATGACTACATTTTTGAAGCCTTGATTAGTGGCCAACTCAATAGAATTTGTAGCTATTCTTCCAATAGTAGCCCGTGAGGATACAAGTACAGAATGTCTGGGTAGTAGTTTGGCGGATGAATTTTTCAGCCCATCCTTTGTTATTTTTCTCTGCGTTTCTTTTATGTCATTCAACAAATTACTTGCAGGTAAATCTACTAACGTCGCCCAATTTACATCTCCATTCCAATATTTTTCATTTTTCGAGTCTGGAGTACCACCTGATTCAATATTAAAATATTTTTCATTTCCCAACTTCACCATTGGCCACTTGGCATTGGTGTAGTCGGTGGCGATGCGGTAGCGATCGCCGGAGAGGTTATAGTCGCCATTTTCGGCAATTTTTTCTTTTAATACGGCGACAGCCAGAGATTGCTTCCCCACTTCGCCAAGGCTTCGAGAGGCAGGCGCAATGACGGGCGACGCTTGCCATTTTTTTAGGATTTCCAAAGCTATCGGCAAATCGTTTTTGCTGATTGGTCGCTTGGTCGCGCCGAGGTCAAAGCCGTCTTGTTCTATTTTTACAAACAGAATTTCTTTGCTTTGTTTTGCCAGCTCATTATTGAAAAGCAAAATACTCGTTTTCACTCCGCTGTATGGCGCAAATACGCCAGACGGCAAACTAACTACTGCATAAAGTCCGTCCTCTACGAGATTTTTGCGAAGCTGTTTGTGCGCTGTGCCTGATTGAAAGATAATTCCTTCCGGCACAATGATACCGGCGCGTCCCTTTGGTCGCAGGTGGTTCATAATGTAATCAACAAACAAAACTTCTGAACGACTTGATTGAACACTGAATTTGCTGTGCGGTTTGATCCCGCCTTTTGGTGACATAAACGGTGGATTGGCGAGAATCACATCAAACTTATCATTCCAGCGTTCTTCACTGGAAAGTGAGTCGTATTGGAAAATCTTAGGATTTTTGAACTGATGCAAATACATATTGACCTGCGCAATACGCACCATCGTCGGGTCTATATCATAACCCTCAAAATTGTTCATTATTTTCTTTCGCTCATCTGGCGTTAGTGATTTTTCTTTCTTGTCCGGATCATCTTTACCGTCATGTTGTTCCAGAATATGTTGGTACGACTTCATCAAAAACCCGCCCGTGCCACAAGCGGGATCAAGCACTTTGTCATCTTTCGTTGGATTTACAACATCGACAATAAAATCAATGATGTGGCGAGGCGTGCGAAATTGCCCAGCGTCCCCCTGGCTCGACATAACGGAAAGCAGATATTCGTAAGCGTTACCGAGTTCCTCCGGATGAGAGTAGTCAAAGTAATCAATCTCTTTCAAAAATAGTCCGAGCGTTTCGGGTGAGCGATACGGCAAAAAAGCGGATTTAAAAATTCCACGGAAAAGTTCCGGCAATTGTTTGGCTTCGGAAAACTTCAACAGCGCATCGGAATATAAATTCATGCGCTCCTGATTTCCCATCCGCGCGTCCATTAATCGTGTCCAGGCATAACGCTCTAAATTACCAACGAAAAAAGATGGTTCGCCACCCGCCTTGATAGCCGCTTGATCCATATCATCCATAAATTTGTAAATCAGCGCGTTGGTAATTTGATCGATTTGCGATGTGGGATTTGGCACGACGCCAACCAATACTTGGCGAGCCGCGTCGATATGACGTTTTGTGTCTGCGTTCATATTATTTCAATTTTTTAAGATTAACCGCCTTTCTACTACATTCTCACTACATGATTTTTTGGCTAAGATAGGCCATTTTTATGAATTTTATCAACAATATTCATAAAACCACTACATGCTTTTATGCCCAATTTGGTACATATTCTTTCTGTTTTTCAGATTCCTTAATGAAACCTTTTTCTATTGTTGCCTTAATAATTATTGAAGCAGTTGGATAGTTTTTTTCTCCGATACTAAGTCTCTCTCTAAGAGTTGCATTTGTCATTCTTGATTTTTCTATATATTTCAAAACACAATGCTGAAAACACGCACGTACTTTATCATCCAAAGTCATCTCCTTTAAATCTTTATGTGCATATAGAGTGACTTTCGTAAAATCATCATATTTTTCAAAACTAGGTGCTGGCAATTGGTATAAAGCCACGTTAACTAATGCTCGATCAATACCAGTCCCTCCCTCTTCACAAACACCAATTTGCCTCATAAACGAAGCTAAGTCTTCATTTCTAGACCGTGGAGGGTGATCAATAAATCTATCCGTTTCAATTAATGGTTCCCCCGTATTGGTTATTTCAATTCTATTATCAAATATTTCTATCATTGGTCCAGCGCCTGATATTGAAAGATCTTGATGAATAAGTGCATTGGCAACAAATTCACGAATTGCAACTTCTGGATACATCTTTGCTTCTTTTCTCAATGCTTTGGAGATTACTTCATTGTGGGGAAGCTTGTCGTTTACATAATCAAGTAAATTCTCAAATGCAATTGCATATCCAAGTGCTCCCACTTGCTCTTTTACCCTTTCGACCTTTGTATTGCCTTTGTAGAGTACAACTCTTACAGATTTTCTCCTGACCGTTGGAAAATCATTCAAATTTTTAGCAAACAAAATAGCTCCAAGATTTGTAATATCGTAGTTGTTATTAAAAACCTTTTTTACTAATCCATGCTGAGCCATTTTTTCAACAAATTGGTTCGTTTCACTTGGAATCTCTTGCTTTGTAAGAGAAAAATATTTTGAATAGTCTAATAAGCCCAATACATCTGCAATAGTCAAATTTTCCTGCGCTATTCCTTTTTCAAAACTTTTTTTATTAATATTATCCCAAATCTTTCTTTCTTTCTCAGGATAGTCATTTAGTTTTGGAGTAGCTGATCCAACCCTGATATAAGCTATGTTATTAAACTTTACTGGTTGGTTTGTAGCGGGTGGAATCTCAAAAATGACAACATTTTTTTCTTCGTGCTGGAATTCGTGAATAGTGAAATTAATCCTCGGATTTAAATGTTGTGACAGCCAAAATTCTAACTGATCATTGCCAATCTTTTCTCTGCTGGGAAAAAAATTTGTACCAACAATTTCATGATTATCATCCTTGATACCGAACACAATGTAAGCGAATTTTTTATCCTTCAGATTTGCAGAGTTTGATAACGCTGATATCCTTTTGCCAATATCGTCTTTATTATAGTTATTTTCCTTGAATTCAACTGTTTCATCTTCAATTGGAAGTAAAACTAAATTTTTTAATAATAACCTTAATTGCTCTTTATCCATATCTATAAATTTGTTAAATGATAGGCATAATCACGGACATATTGCGGGACGACTGACTTGAATCCGTTGAGTTGTTGATATTCGTCAAAATGAAATGATGACTCCGTATTAAAACGACCGATTTGACGGCTCGTGACGATTTCACGGACTTTTTCATCCGTCACATACGCTTTAAAAAACATTTTGACTGGCGCGTAGTGCGTTTGATCCACCGGATTCACTTCCATAAACTTTTCCCATTCTGATTCGAGCAGGTCATCTTTCATCTCAAAAGTTTCTTTGTCGCCAAAAGCTACCTGCAAAAATTCTTTGACGGTAATACGGCGATCAACGCCAAAAATCTTTTTGATCTTGTCGAGGTTGAGGAAATATTTTGGCTTATCAAAAACCTGCTTTTGGGCAAAATTTTCGGCTTCTTCGGTGTCGCCGTTTTCCCACATATTTTTGAGTTTTTCGTTGCCAAGCACATCTTCTTCCACGGCACGCTTGAAGCCCTCACGGTCAATGCGCATAATCACGCCCTCGGGAGTTTCGGAAAGCGTAGCGAGTTCGTCGCTGGTCGCCAGGTCTATCGGGCCTTTTGCCCCAATAGGCTCGTCGCCCACAACACCAGCGCCATCTGCACCTAAGCCAGTGCCGTCAGAGCCAGTTGATGGTGTGATAAAAGGATAAGTAAGTTTTATTTTTTCATCATAATCAAATTCATTTTCAAAATATTCGCAGGTAGCAAAGAAATCAAAAAACTTGAATTTTTCTTTTGGTTCTATAACTGGATCGTTTTGATAATCGTTATATTCAAACTGCCATTTCCTTGTGCCTCGTCCTTTGATCTGCACAAAATCAGTCGGACTAAAAACCGGACGCATCAGCGCGATATTGAGTAAATCTTGGCAATCGTAGCCGGTTGTCATCATTCCTACAGTCACGGCAACACGAGTTTTACTCGAGTCGTAGCCTTCGGGGTGGTTTGTTTGTCCACCAAGACGATTATTGGCAAAATTGATGGTCATTTGCTGGGCACTCGCTACTTGCGAAGAAACTTGCATCGCGAAATTGGATTCGCTGTATTGTTCCGGCCATTTTTCAAAAGCAATTTTGTTCAAGACATTGGTTAATCGAGAGGCATGTTTTTGAGATACGGCAAAAACTATCGTTTTCCCAAACAAATCCACGCCAAGTTGTTTGGCAACGGGATCAAAAAGTCCGTTATCAATGAGCGCCTTACACATAGCAATATTGGTTTCTTCGTTGAAAATTTTGCGCTCGTAGTGGCGTTCGTTGAAAGTCTCATCAATTGTTTCGCCACTTTCGGTGAGAGTGTGGACGGCATAGCCTTCTTCCGAAAGAAGTTCCGTCGTTATGTTTGTGCGAGCGTCCACGAGAGTCGGCTTGATGAGATAGCCCTCCTCCGCGCCTTTTTCCAGATCATATGAAAAAGTCGGGTTGCCGGCTTCACAGCCAAATGTTTTATAGGTGTCAATCAAAAGTCGGCGCTCATATTCTCTTTGACTATCTGCGCCTTCAGCATCAAAACCTCTTAGATAATTTTTTGGCGTCGCGGTAAGACCAAGTTTGTAGCCGACAAAATATTCAAAAACCGCACGGCTGTTGCCACCAATGGAACGATGAGCTTCGTCGGAAATAACCAGTTCAAAATCGGTTGGTGAAAATTCTTTTTTGTAACGATCACCGGCAAGAAAGGTTTGGATCGTGGAAACGACAATGCTGGCCTTTGCCCACGAATCTTTGTTTTCTTTGTAGATAACGCTTCGATAATCCTTGCCAAGATATTGAACGAACGCTTTTTGCGCTTGAACTTCGAGCTCAAGGCGATCAACGAGAAAAAGTATTCGGCGAGCATTGCCGGATTTGAGAAATAGTTTTATGACCGCGGCAGAAATAAGCGTTTTTCCTGTTCCCGTTGCCATTTCAAACAAAAATCTTTGGCTTCCATTCTTTGCGCATTCTTGAAGCGCTTTGATTGCTTGCACTTGGTATGGACGAAGTTGCTTGAGTTTATTGGTTTTCAAAAACTCTGTGCGAGTAGATTCATCTTGAAAAGCAGGGTCTGTCGCGAAGGTTGGAATTTGTGTCGAGACGATATAATTTTCATCAACAACCGTTTGCGCAAGCTCGACAGGATTCGGCGTATACTTTTCATATTGAGTTATCGAATCTTGTGTTGGAAAACGAGAAATTGTGTCGGGATTACCGTGTTTGGTATCCCAAAAATAATGAATATTGCCGTTTGAGAGGATAACAAAACGAGCACCGGCGTTGCGAGCGTAGTTTCGCGCTTGCTCTTTCGCTGACAGCGGATCAATCGCTTCTTTTTTGGCCTCTACAACAACGAGGGGACGCTTATCTTTATCTAATAAAAGAAAGTCAATAAAACCGTGAGTTTCATTTTCAAAATCATCACCCAGTTCGGCATATTTTACGCCCGGCTCAAGGTGGATATTGGCTTTGCCGTTTTTATCATCTTCAAAACGCCAACCTGATTCTTCGAGTAGTTTATTTATTTTAATTCGTGCCTTTGCTTCTTTTGACATAATGTATTTAAAGTAACGCCGAACGACCAATAAATCAACGCTTAGTTGATATGGATCAAGTACAGGATTATTGCTCGCCGACTAACCACTTTTTTGGGGACAACGAGCGACAAACGCCAATCAGGGTCCGGCCCATGAACCACGCTACGGTTCAGGGCCGGACCCTCTACTGCGACGACGAAATCCCTCCCAACCTTTGCCCATCAAGGCAACACCGTCGACACGTGTGCAACCGTACCGACAAACAAACAACTTGACAACCTTATTTAATTACGATAGGATGAAATCACATTTGGCAGTAGTGTCAAATGACATCAACTGCAGGATCCCGCGGCAACGCGGGATTCTTTGCGTTTAGGCCTCGTCCGTAAATAAATTCCCAATCTTATACTCACTGCATCTTTAACTGCAAGCACTTCTCAATCGTAAAACCTTTCACCGTACTGCTAGTACGCCGTAAGGTTATACTCAATCAAAGTACTCACATTTAAAGCGCATTGAGCATAATCTTGGGGAATTTATTTACGGACGAGGCCTTATTTTTACCGATAATATCTCACTTCTAAAATCCGTAATATCGAAATAATGATGACAGGCTGGCGGGAGTTCTTTGGCTACATGTCCGCTTCTTGAGAAAACGATCGTCATCTTTCCTTTCCCTCTTAAAACTTTCAGCAAATATTCAAAATCACAATCGCCGGAAAACAAAATAAACGTATCGTATTTTTCTATTTTATCTATCGCGTCTACGGCGATTTCAACGTCAAAATTCGCTTTGCGGTGCGGATGTTCCGGCGCATGATCAAAATATTTCTTCATCTGCTTGGTGGAAAGCTTATACCCCGCTTTCTTCAGCATATACATAAAATTTCGATGGGACTCACTTTCAAAATCGGCAGAATAATAACTGATAGCGGTCAACTCCCCCATTTTTTCGAAAAACATTTTAAGCTGCCGATAATCTACCGTCCATTTTAATTTTCCCGGTTCAAAATGCTTAAGATTGTCCGGAATATCTTTTGGATTAACCCACATACTGCGTACCGATTGCTCAAGATTCGCCGCATCAATGAAAACACTAATTCTGCCGCGAAGGACGTCTTTTAGCTTGATATGATATTCATTCATATTGGATTATTTATTTAGAGTTTTACACAACTGTGACAATTTTACCACGTTCGTGTTTTGTTTGCAATAGCGTGTTTTGGACGTTTTTTAAGGGGGACGACGAGCGACGAACGCCAATCAGGGTCCGACCCTGCGCCTCAGGGACGGACCCTATATCTATCGGACCCTATTCTACTTTCAAAAACAAATTTAGAGCGGACGCAGTTTTTCGCCACCTAAAAGATGGATATGTAAATGCTGTACGGTTTGTCCGGCATTGACGCCGATATTGGTTAATAATCTGTAGCCACCATTTTCCAATCCTCTTTCTCGCGCAATTTTCGCGCCGATGCGCATCAATTTTCCAACCAACTCATCATCGGCTTCTTGCATTTCCGCAACCGAAACCAAATGTTTCACGGGAATAATAATTACGTGTGTTTTATATTTTGGATAGAGATCGTTAAACGCAACAACGCCGTCCTGCTCATAAACAATATCGGCCTTTATTTGTTTCGCGATAATTTTGCAGAAAACGCAGTCAGACATAATGTGACGTGAATTAAGATTTATGATTTATGAATGATGATGACGACGACGCTTCATTAATCATATATCATCAATCATTATTCACGTTCACGTATGGCTCGTCAGAATTTCTTTGTGCAATCTCTTTTTCAAGGCAGGTACAAGTGAGTCTAGATTCAAGTCTAATGTTTCTTGCATCCCGCTTTCCATATTGCGCAAAATAATGGTGCTGTCTAAGGCTTCTTTTTGCCCCAAAATCAAAGTCCATTGCACCTTTAGGCGATCGGCATTGCGCAGTTGCGCTTTGATACCGTCTTTGTGAAACGCTTCGGCAACTTTAAAGCCGGAACGACGCAAATCATCCAGAAGTTTTACGGCGCGACGGCGTCCAAGATCACCCAGATGCGCCAAAAATACATCCGGCATATCGGTATTTTTTACTTCAACACCTTCCGCTTTCATTTGCATAATTACTCGCTCTACCCCACCGGAAAAACCAACGGCGGGAGTAGCCGGACCACCAAGAAGTTCAACCAATCCGTCGTATCGACCGCCACCACCCAACGCCATACCGCTCAATGGATCCCCGGCCGGTAACGTTGAGATTATTTCAAAAGCAGTTCGGGTGTAATAATCCAAACCGCGCACCAAACGTGCGTTTTCCCTAAATGGAATGCCCAAATCTTGCAAATAACGAAGAACGTTTTGATAATGTGCTTTACAATCTTCACAAAGATTTTCGGTAACTTTAGGAGCGGTATTGCCAACCATTTGGCATTTTTCTTCTTTACAATCAAAAATACGGAGTGGATTTACCTTTGCTCGGCGTTTGCAATCGACACAAAGTTTTCGCGTATTATCCTGCACGTGTTTTTTCAATGCGTTAAGATATGATGGACGACAATTTTTGTTAAGACAGCCAACAGAATTGATATCAATTCTAAAAGCATCGAGTTGCAAAGCCTTATAAGCTTCATAGGCTAAATGAATTACTTGCACATCGATTATTGGATGGCCTTCCCCGATTACTTCCACGCCAAACTGTGTCAATTGACGATAACGACCGGCCTGCGGACGGTCATGACGAAAAACCGGACCTTGATACCACATCCGCACCGGTTGTGGCTTACTACTCATTCCATGTTCCAGATAAGCGCGGGCAACACCGGCCGTAAATTCCGGACGTAATGCCAAACGTGTTGTTCCACTGCGATCCTTCACAAAAAACATTTCCTTTTCCACGACATCCGTGGTTTCACCGATACTTCGCTCAAAAAGCGCCGCTTCTTCCACAACTGGAACAGAAACTTTTTTCATATTAAAACTAATGGCGACCTGTTTAAAGGTGTCATTCACAATATCCCAATAACGCATATCATCCCACAAAACATCTTGCATCCCCCGCGGAGAACGGACGACCAACGCGATTGGCGCGCGCGCGCGAATATCTTCTTCCTCTTCTTCCGGCGGACGTTGCATTCCACGACGTTGCTCGGTGCGCGCCGGCACGCCTGGTTTTACTTCTTCTTTCTTCTTGTCATTTTTGGCGTTTTCTTGGGCCGTTTGAACCATAATAATATTGATGAAAAATAATTTTAGGATTGAGGCGACACGGTCGCTTGCGACGGAACAATACCACCATATTGCGGAGTTGCGAAGGCCGACGCTTCGTTTATAGGAAAAAGACGCAACCAGGCGCGACCGACGATCAAATTACGCGGAACAGCCCCCCAAAAACGCGAATCGGAGCTGTGCTCACGATTGTCACCCAGTACGAAATATTCATCCTTACCAAGCATAGAATCAATGTTTCCGACCGTGATATCGGTAGTTGGAAGATATTGTCCCTCATTAAGTTGCAGTCCTTTTGGGTATTCATTATTGATTACGACGATTTTATCTTCACTAATTGTCACGCGTTCGCCCGGCAGACCGATAATTCGTTTGATGTAGAACTGGGACGGATCTTTTGGGTAACGGAAAACAACCACGTCACCGCGTTTTGGTGATCTGATGCCTAGGTTGTACGACAATTCATCAATCACCAGATACTCACCATCGTGAAAATTTGGGACCATGCTTTCACCACGCACAAAAAACGGCTGGGCAATATAGGTCCGAATCGGCAAAATAATTAACGCACTGATAATAAAAACTTTCGCCAAACCCCAAATACTGGAAAATAAATTTCTCAAAGCCGACTCTTTTCTTACCGGCCCGTCACTTTGTTGTTGTTCTTCCATTGAATAGAATAATGATAATAGTGAGGTGAGGTTAGCACAAAAAAGAGGTTAATGCTAGTGATAAATGACACGGTGAAAAAATCCCAAACTCCAAACCCCAATGTCCAACAAAATCCTAATTTCCTAAATCCAAAACACTAACAATTTTGGTCATTATTATTTTAGGGTTTTGTTGGGATTTGGTCATTGGGTTTTGGGATTTAAAGACCAATTAAGTTCGCCACAACTCATCAAATCCCGTCGGCTTGCTTGTCTTGAGTATCAGTCCTACAATTCACAAGGTAACATGAGTTCTCGTGTATCTCTTTCGTCAGACGAACGCGCAAACATCTTGCGCGAGATAAGATCCGCCGATGACGGCGCTTCTGTTCCTGTTCGATCGTCAAAAGGCGGTAGCAATAAAAATAGCGGTGGCACCATCAAAGCCCCATCGGGAAAACGAAAAAGGGGCCGTGGCCTACGACGCACAATTTATGTCATCGTAACACTGCTCGTCCTTTGCGGTGGACTATTTTCCGCAAAAATACTTAAGGTCGGCCAAAACGTTCTCAACAAAGACCGTTCAATTTTCGCGCAATTAGTCGATCTTATTATCCCGGGTGATCGCAAACTGGTTGGCGAAAAAGACGGCCAAATCAATGTTCTACTCGCCGCCATCGGCGGAAAGGGTCACGAAGGCGAAAACCTGACCGACACAATCATGGTGGCAATGATTCGCCCCCAAGAAAAGAAGGTTGCGTTACTGTCTATTCCCCGCGATTTATTTGTGCGTCTTCCCGGCTCAACATCTTTCACAAAAATTAACGCCATTAATGCCTACAAAGAAAACGTCAAAAAGGGCGAAGGCATTATCGCCTTGGGTCAAAAAGTGGAAGAAATTTCCGGCCTCTCTATTCATTACTACGCACGAGTTGATTTCACTGCTTTTAAACAAGTTGTCGATAAAATAGGGGGCGTTGAAGTTACCGTCCCCGTTTCCTTCTACGATTACTGGCACAAAATTTCTTTCCCGGCCGGGACAGAACTAATGAGTGGTGATCGCGCCCTTTCCTATGTTCGCGCACGCTATGTTGATGGCCCCGAGGGTGGCGATTTCGCTCGCGCCGCGCGTCAGCAACATTTACTACTGGCAATGCGAGAAAAGATTTTCTCCGCCAACACCGCGTTTGATATTCGCGCCATTACCGGCATTCTCGATGCTTTGGGAGACAACGTCGCTACAAACTTTAATTTGTGGGAATTAAAAGGAGTTTTTGAAATGGTGCGCGGAATTCCAAAAGACAACATCCACACAGCCGTCTTGTCGACTGGAAACAATGGTCTCCTAACTGGTGGGACAGAAATTTTAGAAGGTGTTCCAGCTTCAGTTATTCGACCACGTGCCGGCGCCGAAGATTATTCACAGATCAAAGAATTTGTCAGCAGTATTTTTACATCTGCAAAAACCGACGCGTTGGCCACACCAAACTCATCTTCAAAACCAACCGCGACTCCCGCAACATCGCCTTCAGCCACACCGTCGCCATCATCTTCATCTCCTGACGCAACAAATTTAAAAGCCGAAAAACCGACCGTAGAAATTAGGAATGGCACAAATATCACAGGCTTGGCATCACGCACGTCGGCTAAACTAAAAATAGCAAACTTCATAATTCAAACTGTTGGAAACACGGCGAAACGTGATCGCACATCCACCATCGTCATCGATCTTACCGCCAATAAAAAACCGGAGAGCCTCAAAACAATTTTAAGCACGCTAGGTATCAGTAGTTCAGTTTCTCTTCCAAGCTCCGAAAACTCTTCAAAAGCAGACTTTCTTATTCTCCTCGGTACCGATTCTGCGGGAAGTGTACCAACGGCGACGCCATAAATAATTCTATGTCCGAGTTTAATCTGGACGACATAAAAATAATCGTCGGTTTAGGAAATCCGGGAACCGAATATGAGCAGACGCGTCACAATGCGGGCGCAATGATGTTAACGTATCTGCAGAACCAGTGGAATTTCCCCGAATTCAAACACGACAAATACTCGAATGCGATGCTGTCGAAGGGTACAGGGGACAGGGGACAGGGGACAGGCCGCGAACGCGTCGCAAACGCGTCGGCAACCTCTACCCTCTACCCTGTCCCCTGTACCCTCGTCTTCCCGCACACCTTTATGAACGAATCCGGCCAAAGTGTCGCCTATCTCATGGAAAAAGAACACCTGCAACCGGAACAGTTATTGGTTTTACATGACGACAAAGATTTTAATTTCGAAGAATTGAAGTTGCAAAAAGAAATCTCTTCCGCCGGACACAAAGGCGTACAATCAATCATTGACTGTCTGGGAACATCCAACTTTTGGCGCCTAAGAATAGGCATCGGCCCAGTCCCGGAACCAATGACCACCGATATTTTTGTGTTGCAGAAATTTAATACAGACGAAACAAAAAAACTGGATAGTATTTTTCAGCGAGCGGTAGAATTAATCTAAAAATTTTGTCAAAGTTTCAAACTTGCTTTCCGGCTACACCCTAACGTGAAGGATTGCGAAGGCGGAAAACAAACGGATCATACGCAATAGTCTTGGAGCAATTAGTAGTTAGACCCAATTATGGCAAAATCAACATGAGTAATGGACAAATAGCCTTCCCAATACAAAATTAGAGCTTGCAGTAAAGCTGAAGCTGTAGTTTTGTGTTGGAAATACTATAAATCTGCCAGTGTTAGCCAATAAACACGGGCTTGAGATGGTTTTGGTGTGTCACAATCAATTTCAGCACCATAGGCAAATTAAGTCTTTTGGTGTTTTTGGAAATGTGAAATTTTTTCGCTTACATTAGTTTACTCCAAGACTATTGCGTATGATCCAAACAAACGATTCGTTCGGATCCCACCCTCTCGCCGGCTCCGACCAAGGGCCGTTCAGCCATAAGCCGTCTTCATTCCGTTCAAGGCCGAAGACGCCCGGGTCGCCAACGGAGTCAGTAATCTGTTTCATACCAATGTATAACCGTTCATTCATTGGTTGATCGAGATACTGTAAACGATAATTTGGACCAACTTCCGCAGGACAGCGTTCTAAACCAAGCTCAAACGCACGCTGATAAATTTCTTCTGTGGTTGCACCACTTTTAAAACCCAAATCCTTGACGGTAAGACGAATGAGATTTATTTTTTCCATTGATTCTTGCGTGGTAAAATCTTTGTTATCCAGCATGCTTTTGGTGTAGGCGCTGATGTTAACGATTGCTTGCTCTGATTCTTGCTTCAATTGATCTTTTGTTTTGCCGCCAATTTCTACGCTTGTTCTTCTTATTCTTCCTTCTGGAAAAGTGGTATAAATGTGTTCAATATTATATTGTTGGATCTTATCAAAAATACCGGGTTCCAATTTTCCAACATACGCTTTCGTGTTTTCGTTTATTTCTGCTTGTGTTCTGGCAATTTGGGCGTTTGCACACTCAAAAACAATCGGCATATCTTCATCAATGTTCCGTTGGCTTCGTAACTCTTCAATTCTGGGGTCCCGTTGATAACCAAAACCTTCGATTGGACTATCCAACTCATACAGAAAAACTAACTCCTCTTTAGATAATCTAACCGCGGAATTTTCCAAAAACATGAGATAAAATTCTTCATTAAGCTTTTCCATCTCCAGATACAAAAAAGAATCCTTATACCATTCTCTTGTTTGCTCAATTTCGGCAATTTTATTTTTTATATTAGAAATATCAACAAATTTTTTCGCAATATCCGTTAGTTTTCTCATATCTGAATTTTTCTTTTCGTATTGCGCACCATCGGGAAACTCTTTCAGTTTATCCTTAACAACATCACCAACATATTGATCAAGATTTTGCTCCACAGCAATACCGCGCACTTCGGCGATACTTCCTTCTTGCATACGAATGGCAACTCTGGGAATGCGCGAGTTGCCGTCTTGGTCATTGGAATAATAAACGTAAAAATCGCCGGTCTTGAGTTGTGCTTCGGCGGTAGATTCCCCGGCCGTACACCAACCCGTCCCATGACCCTGCAATGACTCTACTAGTGGGATATGATCGGTTCCTTGATCGTATTTAACCCATTTCCCTTGAGTATTTATCAACTGCTCTTATTGAGCAGGGGTGACTTTTTCAATCGCCCAAGCGTAAAGCTTGCCGAAGTTTTCGGATTGAAGAAGTTGTTGAAATTTTTCTTTATCTTCCCCCTCATAAGTGTTTGGCTCTTTATTCCGTTTCTTTTCGATTGCGTCCAAAACATAAGCCAGTGCTTCACGATTAAGATCGGGAAACGGTTTTACCGTTCCTTTGGATCGCTTTGTGAATTGGTGTGTTTTTTGTCGTAGTCGCCAAGTGCGAGAACACTGCGGAAAGCGTAATATTTGAGCCAGTCGGGATAGGTGGCGTCCTTTGAGGATAGATAGTCTACCCAGTTGTCCAGTGTACTTTGTTGATCGGCAATAATAACCTCGGCGTGCTGTTGGCGTATTTCCGGGGTAATTTCAACGTCGCCATGACCCCGTTCACGCACAAGACGACGTTGGTTCTCAAAATAGACTTCGGGAATATCCTCTTTTTTAATGACAAATTTTTTATGAAGCACGGTCTTTAAAGCTTGCATGCCTCTTTCGCGGTTATCAGGATCCTCGCGTTCAATTATCTCCTTGAAACGGTCCAAATAGTTTTGGATGCGGATTTCCGGTTTTTGCGACAGTTTTTCATCCGTGCGCTTTTCGGTACGGTCGGCAGTCGATTCCACCTCGTCACTGTTGCCGAGATCGAATTTTTCTTTAAGAAAGCCGGGATTTTCACTCATAAAAACATCTTACTCTTTTTACACGTTGACGTAAAAAATACCGGCATTTTGTCAACCCATAAAAAGTAAGTCCAAAACAGTAAATGTTTTAGTCATTTGGATTTTTGGAAATTTGTTGGGATTTGGAGTTTGGTCATTGGGGTTTAAAAAGTTTTGTAATAAAATAATTACAATTCCATACAAAATTTGCATAATATCACGTATCATATATAATGCATTCACATAACTATCGGGAATGAATATCCCGCGAATCTCTGTATTACAGGACCTTTGGAGCGCCGTCGAAAATGATAAACAAATCGAAGCGCCGACTCTTCCAGAGAGCATCCTTCCCCTATTTTTAGCAGGTCTTCCGATTTCCAAATCGGGTAGGCCAATTGTTGTGGTACTCGTAGAAAGATCGACAATCACCTTACCCGGAATTTCTCGTTCCATCGCTTTTTGGAAACAAATAAAAATCGGCGATACCGAATACGCCTCCAACTATCCGCTGACAATTTTACCGGTTCTTTTGCCACAAGAAAGATCGGGTGACATCCCAACGCCACGCCTAAGAGCCTATTGGCAGGCCATTACCGCATTAAAAAATAATCACCCGCGCTTAATCCTCGCCACGCAAAAAGAACTGCAACAACCCTCACCCAAACTATCTTCCGACCTGGGTGCCCTGCAACTCAAAGAAAAACAAACCCTCTCTCCAACTATTCTCATCGAAAAATTAATTAATTTTGGTTACAGCGAAGAACGCCTCTCCGAGGAACCCGCCACTTTTTCTCATCACGGCGGTATTGTGGATATTTTTCCCTTTCACTCCGACACGCCAATGCGCATCGAATTTTTGGGAAATGAAATTGACCACATTAAATCACTGGCGCCACGCAATCAAAACGGTACCGATACAAAAAAATTATTTGAACGCATCGCCCAAACGGATGGCCGAACAAGAAATATCTTTCCATTGGCACTGCCACCGTCACTACCGGTAAGTTTCCAAAAAATAATCGAGACTGCCTACATTATTGCCGAAGAAGGGGCCCTAACGGGAACAACACCAAAACCGGATATGTTGTTGCAACCATTTTCCGCCATCTCCGCAATTCGTGAACCATCGGCGTGCGGTGGCGATATGGAAAAATTCAAACTGCTTGTTTCCGAAACACTCAATAAAAATAAAGTAATCGTTTTGACGGCGCGCCCCGAAGCCACAAAAACAGCATTACCGCAAGACGAAAAACTGCAAATTATTCCCGCCGAAACAGCGGCGGACGCCAGAGGGTTTATTGCCACAGAAGACGCAATCGCCGTCTTCACCGATGCCGATATCGGCGAATCGGCGGAAGAAGATCCCCTTTCTTGGGATAGCGGGATGGCCTACTCAAGACGCTTTTCCGCGGGCAGTTATGTTGTACATCGCGATCACGGCATCGCGCGTTTCCGCGGAATTGAAAGAAAAGAATTACGCGACTCGGCCCGCGATTACTTGGTTTTGGAATATGCCGCCTCCGACAAACTTTTTGTTCCTGTGGAAATGTCCTACAAAGTCACCGCTTACATCGGTGCCGCCAATCCCGTCATTCATCGCCTTGGCGGAAGCGAATGGGAATCAACCACCAAAGAAATCCGCCAAGAAACGGCGGAATTGGCCAAAGAATTGCTTCAGCTTTATGCCGCGCGCGAAACACAATCCGGCACTGCTTTTCCCCCGGAAACTACCGCAGAACGCGCCCTGGCCGATTCTTTCCCCTACGACGAAACACACGACCAAGAAACCGCCATTCGCGAAGTAACCAAAGATATGGAACGCGCCCAACCAATGGATCGGCTGGTTTGTGGCGACGTGGGATTTGGAAAAACGGAAGTGGCCATTCGCGCCGCTTTCAAGGCGGTAAACTTCGGTCGCCAAGTGGCCGTACTTTCCCCCACAACGCTTTTAGCGCAACAACATTTCGACACCTTCCAAGAACGTCTCAAACCGTTCAATTCTCGCTGTGCCATTATTTCTCGCTTTCAAACTACGGCCGAACAAGACGAAGTGGTTCGCAAATTGGCCACGGGAGAAGTGGATATCGTCATCGGTACCCACCGTCTATTATCGGAGGATGTAAAATTCAAAGCCCTGGGCTTAATGATTATCGACGAAGAACAAAAATTCGGCGTCGAACAAAAAGAAAGTTTGCGCAGAATGCGGGCCAGTGTGGATGTACTTTCGCTTTCCGCTACTCCCATTCCACGCACACTGAACATGGCGCTTTCGGGCCTGCGTTCTTTATCGGTAATTGCCACGCCTCCGGGAGGACGTCAACCGGTGATTACAAAAGTAACGCGAGAAAACGATGAGCTGGTAAAAAAGGCGCTACAAACCGAACTTGAGCGCGGTGGTCAAGCTTACGTTTTATGGAATCGCGTCGAAACCATTGAAGCGGCGGCGGAACGAATTAGAAAAATTATGCCGAAGGCGCGCGTGGTGGTCGGCCACGGTCAAATGCATGAACAAAAACTGATGCAAGTGATGGAATTATTCGATACCAAAAAAGCGGACATTTTGGTTTGCTCCACAATTATTCAAAATGGGATCGATTTGCCGAACGTCAACACCTTGGTTGTTTTTGATTCCCCGTCTTTTGGCTTATCTGATTTATATCAATTACGCGGACGCGTTGGTCGAGGTAACAAACAAGCCTTCGCCTATTTCTTATACCACCAGGGCCGTTTACCGTTTGAAGCCCGCAAGCGTTTAACCGCATTGCTTGAAGCCGTAGAATTAGGAAGCGGGTGGACGCTCGCGTTGCGTGACTTGGAAATTCGCGGCGCGGGAAATCTTCTCGGAAAAGAACAGCACGGCACAATTCGCGCCGTCGGTGTGCATCTTTTTGGTGAACTGTTAAATGAAGAAGTGGAACGCCTGCGCAAGGGCGCTGCTGAACAAATTATTACCGATGTACAAATCGACTTGCCAATCAAAGCCTATTTACCGGAAGAATACATTCCCAACACGGCGGAAAGACTACAAGCTTATACCCGAACCGGATCAATCCGTTCTATGAAAGACCTTGTCGCCACACGACATGCGATAGAGGAACAATTCGGTCCACTTCCGGAATCGGGCGTTAATTTTTTCCAAATTCTTAAACTGAAACTACTGGCTGCTGTGGCGAACGTAAACGGAATCGTCGCCTCAACCAATCCGATGGCGAGCAAACGCGATATGACCGCGAAAAAAGATTTACGCGTTACGTTAACTTTACAAGACGGCCTCACGCCAACTATCGCCTACACCGCGATTGCCGACAATCCACGTTGGACTTTCACCGGCGCATCAATGTCCATTCCCGTCACCGAACTAGGCGCGGATTACATGACAAAAATCGAACACACATTGCATCTAATAACTGAAGCGCGCGAAAAAGAACGCCTGACGGGGAAGGCGAAGAAGAGGGTGTAGAGTGTAGGGGGTAGATTCCTATAATTGTCCTCTAATTTCCTTTCTATTTCGGTATTTAGATTTGTATACAGTATTTGGTATATAGTATATGGATTTATTGAGCACATACTATATTTTGGCATTTTTATATATATTATATTTTGTCGAGCACGAAATCATCCCCCGTCGCCCTGATGAGCTATGGGGGATTATTGTTTTTTACGAAAAACAATAAAAAAACCGTACGACTACCTGGTCGTACGGCTACTAAAGAGCTTGAAACTGGTAACGTCGCCGCTACTTGATCTGGCGGATTTCGCGGGGGCTTTTGCGCACCCCTTGAAGTTGCTTGTGGCAGCGCTGTTTCAGCATCGCCACCTGCTCCGGCCCGCCGAACACTTTTGTGATTGCTCGCGCATCAAGACTCTCGAGCGCACTGATGTACTGTGTCGCGCCAGTGAAATCTTTCCATCCAACAGACTCATCGACGAGGCCTTTCAGTCTTATCGCTTCGACGATAAACAGCTCGATCAGCCGCTCGTCCAAAACGGCCAGCTCGGGATCATCCGGAATGAAAGTGTAACCATATCCGACCGATTTCCGGACCATTTTTCTTTTGATGGGCTCAATACCCTCAAGCAGAAGTTTGGCCCCAGCAAGATCACCAGCTTCCATTCGTACCCGACACACCGCGAGAGACTCCTCTCGAAACCGTCGTGCATCCTCCTTAGCACGAACCTCGGCTTCCACGATTTCCCTCTCGACGGCTTCTTTGGCTGTTCTCTCGGCTTGAGCCTTGCTGTTAACCGCAGAAATGACCTGCACACGAAGTTCGTCATGTTTCCGTGTCAGTTCCGCGAGCCGCTCTTTCAAAGCCACAAGTTCATCATTTCGCGGCTTAACAAACGGAATGAGATACTTTTTCGTCTGAAGCAATCCTAAGCCTCGACTTGTCCAAAGCAACCTTTCTCCCGCTCGATCGAACGCATTTCGTGCGCCCGGATTGGCAATAACACTGGCATGTCCATCTTCAGCCTCGGCCAGGTATTTACCGCAATCGACGAAAATGAGATCGGCCCATTCCTTGTTCCGCTTATCAAGTTCGCGAAACAACCTGCTTCGCGCAGCCCCATATTGCCTCCTTAGGTCTTGGCTGCTCGTTTCAAGGATCGCATCCGTAAGCCAACTTGTGCAAGAGGCCAGTTCCGCTGGTTTAGAGGACTGGCTCGCCAACAATTGGGCGGCGTGACCGAGAAGCCACGTATTGTCGCGATCACGATCAATTTCAAACCCATCATACATTGGATTTTCTCCTGTTATATTTATTCAGTTTTCCCACAGAACAACGGAAAATCGTACCCCCAAATTGGAGATTTGTCAATAGTACCGTTTGCGAGAATAATATGTAGGTAATGGCAGAAATAAACACAGAAACGGAAACAACAATTCAATCGCCTGTCATTCCTACTGAAGCAGGAATCAGCAACGACCAGAAAACGGATTCCTGCTTCGGCAGGAATGACGATGTTGCCAACGAACTCTCTATCCTCCAAGCCCTCGCAGCCTTCCGACCAAATATCAACGCGTCAAAATTACACGCCCTCATTAAATACGCTGGCAGTATTGAACAGGCTTGGGCAGTACCCGACGAAGCGTTGGAACAATACGGCTGGACTGCGGAACAACGACAATTATTTAATGCTCACCGAAAAAATTATCAACCGGAAAAAGCACTGGAGCGCCTTTACCATTTAGGCATAGAGTTTATTCCCGACACTTCCCCTAAATTTCCAAAATCACTTCTTGATATATTCGATCCACCGCTTGGTCTTTATGTTCGCGGTAAACTTCACCAAAACAGTTTGAACATTGCTTTTGTGGGCAGTCGCAAAGCCACACCCTACGGAAAAACCGTTACAAACATGTTGGTGCGTCCGCTTGCCGCCAAAGGCGTCGTCATTATTTCCGGGTTAGCTTATGGCATCGATGCCGAAGCCCACCAGGCCACACTACAAAGCAATGGCACCACTTGGGCCGTCATGGGCAACGGTTGCGACGAAATGACTCTTTATCCACGCGCCCACCGCCAGTTAGCAAAAGACATTATTAATAATGATGGCGCGGTAATCAGTGAATATCCACCCGGCACACCGGGGCAACCCTATTTTTTCCCACAACGTAACCGCATTGTCTCCGGTCTTTCTCGCGCGATTGTTGTCGTGGAAGCAGGGCTACAAAGCGGTGCCCTAATCACCGCCCGCTTGGGCCTTGAACAAAATCGTGAAGTTTTCGCCGTTCCCGGCCCCATTACTTCGGAAATGTCCCAAGGAACCAACGAACTGATCCGCGATGGTGCGACACCTGTGAGTAGTGCCGAACAAATTATGGACGCGTTGGAACTGTTCTCTTTATTTGGCGGAATATCTCCCTCAAAAGCCGCGAGACAAATCTCCCACAAAGACATCGATGCCGTTTCAAATATTGTCGCAAGAACCACTTCCAATCAACCGCAAAATGACCAAGAAAAAGTCTTAACTGTCCTTTCTACAAATCCGCTCGCTATTGACGAGATCGTAAAAGCCAGTACACTCCCGTCTCAAGTGGTAGGTTCTATTTTAACTCTTTTGGAAATTGAAGGTTTAGTCAAAGATATCGGCAATAAAAACTACACCAGAATTTGAATAATGATTGATGAATGATGATTTATGAATAATGAAAAAAATACCAAAATTACAGTTTTTACAGACCTTAACGCATGGAAAGAATCCCACAAACTTGTCTTGCTCACATACCAATTAACAAAAACATTTCCTAAAGATGAAATGTATGGCTTAATTAGCCAAATGAGACGAGCGGCAATTTCGATAACATCAAATATCGCGGAAGGATTTGGCAGGCAAACTTATCCTGAAAAAATCCAATTTTACTCGATTGCCAAAGGTTCATTATCGGAATTGCAAAATCAACTAATAGCTTCCAGGGACACAAATTTGTTAAATGAAGATTCTTTTCAGAACGCGTTTAAACAAAGCATTACCGCCCATAAACTCATCACGGGATTAATAAGAAGGTCGCGCGAAATTCATCAATCATAAATCATCATTCATAATTCACGTATCATGAAACTAGTTATCGTCGAGTCCCCCGCTAAAGCAAAAACGATCGCCAAATACCTTGGTAAGGGTTATGTGGTAAAAGCATCCTTTGGTCATGTGCGTGATTTGCCAAAAAGTAAAATCGGCGTGGACGTGGAAAATAATTTTGAGCCGGTTTATGTAGTACCGCCAAAAGCCAAAAAAACCGTCGCCGAACTGACACAAAGCGTTGCCAAAGCCGAGAAAGTCTACTTCGCCACTGATGAAGACCGCGAAGGAGAAGCCATTGCCTGGCATTTGGCAAAGATATTAAAGGTAAATGAAAAAACGGCGGAACGCATTACGTTCGACGAAATTACCAAGTCGGCCATTCAGCACGCCATTGAAAATCCGCGCAAACTCAATTTACAACTGGTAGACGCCCAACAAGCGCGCCGTATTTTAGACCGTTTAGTCGGTTATGAATTATCACCGCTTCTTTGGAATAAAATTCGACGCGGGCTTTCGGCTGGGCGCGTGCAATCGGTGGCGGTGCGCTTAATTGTCGAACGCGAACGGGAAATTGAAGCATTCAAGGCTGATGAATTTTGGTCGGTGGAAGCAAACCTAAAAGCAAAAAATGGCGAATTTTTGGCAAAACTGCGCGCGGTTGATGAGCAAGTGCTGGACAAACTAGCGATTAAATCCGGCGCGGAAGCGGAACAAATTAAGAAAACCCTGGAAGGCGCCGTTTGGTTGATAGACAACATTGAAGAAAAACAAGTCAATCGCAGTCCCCTTCCTCCTTTTACCACCAGCACACTGCAACAAGCCGCGTCCAACCGTCTTGGTTTTTCCACCAAAAAAACAATGATGCTCGCCCAACGTCTTTACGAAGGTATTGAACTAGGCGAAGAAGGTGCCACCGGTTTAATCACCTATATGCGTACCGACTCCTTAAATTTAGCGAATGAAGCATTAACCAAAATTCGTGAACTAATTCAAAAAGATTTTGGCACGGATTATTTACCGGCCGAACCGCGCTTCTACAAAAATAAATCGCGCGGTGCCCAAGAAGCCCACGAAGCCATTCGTCCCACCGATGTTAATTTGAAACCGGAATTTGTCGCGCAACACGTGGAACGCGACATGGCGCGCCTTTATGAATTAATTTGGCGCCGAACAGTCGCCTGCCAGACCGCCAATGCCAAATTTAAAGCCATGACCGTCGACATCAAAGCAAGCAAATATTATTTTCGCGCCACCGGTTCATCGGTTGCTTTCGCGGGTTTTCTGCAAATTTGGGGGATCGATAAAACCAAAGAAGTAATTCTTCCTTCGCTCGCAAAAAATGAGACGTTGGAATTATTAGTACTGAATACTTTACAACATTTTACCCAACCGCCCGCTAGGTATTCGGAAGCCAGTCTGGTTAAAGCATTGGAAGAAGCCGGTATTGGTCGTCCTTCCACATATGCGCCAACCATCGACACGGTTCAAAAACGCGGTTACGTGGAAAAAAGTTTAGAAGACAAAAGGTTCCGTCCAACGGATATTGGAAAAGTAGTAAACGATGTTTTAGTAGAACATTTCCCCGAAATCGTTGATATTCAGTTTACGGCCCGCATGGAAGAAGACCTCGACCAAATCGCGGATGGCAAAAAAGAGATGGTGCCGATCTTAAAAGCTTTCTACACTCCTTTCAAGAAAAACCTCAAAGAAAAAGCCAAAACGCTCAATAAAGACGACATCACCACCGAAAAAACCGATCTAAAGTGCCCCGATTGCGGAAAACCGGTAATCTTACGGCTTGGGCGCAATGGTAAATTTTACGGTTGCTCCGGTTACCCCGATTGCAAATATACCGCGCCAAGCAGTGAACAAGAAAAATCAGAGATGGAAACGGCGCCGACTGGAAAAATCTGCCCCGATTGTAACAAGGATTTAGTGCTCAAACGCGGACGCTTTGGCGCGTTCTTGGGTTGCGCCGGTTATCCTGAATGCAAACACACCGAACGGATCGAAAAGAAAGTCGGCGGAATTTGTCCGAAGTGCAACGTCGGGGAAATTGTGGAACGAAAATCCAAACGCGGAAAATATTTCTATGGTTGCAATAAATATCCGGAATGCGATTTTGTTTTGTGGAGCAAACCAACCGGTGAAAAATGCCCGACCTGCCAAAGTCTCCTCATCTTCGGAAAAAACAATACCGCGGTTTGTTCCGGTAAAGAGTGCGGTTTTTCCAAGGATTACGAAGCGAAGAGCGAAGAGGAATAAATATTGAAAACATCCCGCCTTCAGGCGAGGCTCGCCCCGATGGGCGGCCCCCTTCGCTCCGCCAGCGGGCGGAGCTACGGGGGATTGTTTTTCTCTGATGAGAAAAACAAAAAAACCTCCGACTCCCTGGGAAGTGAAGGTTGCTACTTTCTATTGATAATGGAAACGTCTGTGATCATTAAACCAGGAACGAATCGCGCGCCACTCCCTTGCACCATAAAACATCAGTAGCGGATCTTGCGCGTTCCCTTCCACTTCCAGAGCATATGATTCCGAAACATCATCTTCATCCCTCAACGGATACTCACCCCGTCGATCATCATCATCGTCAAGGACATCTGTGTTGATATGCATCAGCGCTAATGCAGCATTTTCCTCACTTAAGCCCCCGATTAGCCGAAGGACAACACGCCAAAACTCCTTCGGCGATAATCCCTCACGAAAGGAAACCTTTTCCACCTGACGAAGAACTGTAGGAAGATGGTCGGACAAACACGGATCCTTCTTCGCTTTTCCAGATTCACCGAACAAATATACTTCTTCAGGAACATATTCATAAGGAGTAATCCAGACCAGCAAATTACCCAGCAACACTGTGCGTTTTTCAATTTCCAAGTCTTTAAGTCGAAAAAGGAGATAATCGGCAACAATATCCTTCGGAATACTTCCGCACATCAGCAGACCCACAAGGTCTCGATAAAGAGGTAACGAATTTTGCATGTGAGATTCCCAAACTTCGCGCGACATCTTGTCGTATTTTTTGGGTTTTAATTTTCTTGGATACTTCCGATACTCCGCCATGATGTGCCCAAGAACCAAAGACTGTTCACCTCTTTCTCCTTTAGACAAAAGACGCATCACCGCATAACCAATGTCGGTTTCATTCCGAAAACGCGTACGACACAAGCGGTCAGCCCACTTAAAGCACCCACTATCGTTTAAATAACTCATATTGTTTCCTCCTATTTCTAGAATGGAAGAGAACTATCAAAAACAACCCTATTGTCAGCCTATTCTTAATTAGTACACCCAGTCAATTCGCGATATATTTTTCAAACACTAATCAACCTTATCCTTCTCGGTTTATTTTTTCGATAATCCCCGACAATTCTTCATCACTGTAAAATTCAATGATCACGTTTCCACCAGACTCGCCGATTTTTTTAATGCGCACGCGTGTACCCAACACACGCCCCATTTCTTCTTCATGCACAGCCAATTGGGGATCTTTTTGCGTCACGCGCTGATGCGATTGCACGTTTGTTTTTTGTTGAAAACGTTCAAAAGCTTTAGTGCTAAGTTTGCCTTCTAATATTTTTTGAAACGCCTCTTTTTGTTTTTCCGGTTCCGTAACGGCTAAAAGCGTTCGTGCTTGTCCAAAATTCATTTTGCCTTCCTTTAATGCTTTCTGCATTTCATCCGGTAAATCCAAAATACGAATAATATTTGTAATCGAAGGACGCTCTTTTCCAACAGCTTGAGCGATTTCTCCGTGCGTCATATTAAATTCTTCGTGCAATTTTTTGTAGGCAATGGCTTGTTCCAAAACACTCAAATCTTCGCGCTGAACATTTTCAATGATCGCCAATTCCAATTGTTCCCGATCAGTAACGGGAACATGCACCAAACACGGCACTTCTTTAAGATCCGCTCGTTTCGCCGCTCTTAATCTTCGTTCACCGGCAATTAGCGTGAATCGATCGCCCGTCTTGGTAACAAGCAATGGTTGCAAAATACCGTGTTCACGAATCGATTGCGCCAGATCCTGCAAATCCGCCTCGGCAAAATCCTGACGAGGTTGCTCCGGATTGCGATCAATTTTTTCTACCCCAACCATCATCACGCGATTGCCTGTCGCTTCTTCCGTTTTTGTAAACGGCATATAAGCGGTCTGCGTTTGCGTGACACCCTCTTCGCGCCGACTTGGAATTAACGCGGATAATCCTCTCCCTAATCCTCCTGGTTTCATGTTTGTGGTGTTTGTTGATTAATTAAAACGTTTATAGTGTTATGTACTTCTTCCGCAAAAGCTTGATAGGTTTGCGCGCCTTGTGAAGCATCATCATACTCAAATATATTTTTACCATAAGATGGCGCTTCTGCTAAGCGGATATTTCGAGGAATGACGGTATCAAAAACTTTCCCGGGAAAATGTTCACGCACTTCTTTAATTACATCGTGCGCCACTTTTACGCGCCGATCAAAAAGTGTTAACACCGCCCCAAGCACTTCCAAATCCGGATGCAAATGTTCTTTTACCAATCCGATTGTTTGCAACAACTGCCCCAATCCTTCCAAGGCGTAATATTCGCACTGGACGGGGATCAAAACTTTCTCGGCGGCACAGAGTGCGTTCATTGTTAAAACTCCCAAAGACGGCGGTGCGTCGACAATGATATATGAATAATGTTCTTTAAGCGGTGCCAAAATTTCTTTAAGACGAAACTCGCGATTGTCGACATTCATCAATTCTACGGAAGCACCGGCCAGATCAGCCGTGGCTGGCATAACGTGATAATTTTCTTGCGCCGTTTGTCTGATCGCGGATTCGTGCGACACTTCTCCACGTAATAATTCATATGTACCCGGCAAACGTTGCTCGTCCGCAATTCCCACCCCCGATGAAGCATTCCCTTGTGGATCAAGATCAACAAGCAAAGTAGGATGCCCCGCCCTAGCCAAACCTGCCCCAAGATTAACAGCCGTGGTCGTTTTCCCCACTCCACCCTTTTGATTGACGATTGAGATGATCATGTGATGCTCTCATTGTATATCTACGAGAAAGAATAGGAAACATGCGGTTATTTTTCATTCAATGAACCCAGATTTTGAATGATGAATGATGATTTATGAATACTGAACCGCGATATCGTAGGGGCGGACGTCCCCGTCCGCCCGCGTCAACAATATCCAGTTTCTAGTTTCCAAATTTGTACCGGAGGAGGGAGTCCTTTTTCACCCAAAATTTCCGCTCGCTTTGCTCGAAGGAAATTTTCGGCGAAAAAGCCGGGGTTACATAAACAACTAAAGCAGTTTAGTTGTTTATGTAACCCTTCGACTCCCACACAAGTTGATTATATATAAAAGTCCCCAAATGGGGACTTTTATATATAAGTACCGGAGGAGGGAGTCGAACCCACATGACCGTAAGGTCACACGATTTTGAGTCGTGCGCGTAAACCATTCCGCCACTCCGGCCCTTGAAATAGGTTAGCTTATATCACTATTAATTTCAACGCTGTAGGGGCAATTCACGAATTGCCCTCGCGTTGCGTTGCTTTACTCCGTTTCGAAAAATAAAATGTTCAAACTTCTTTTGGTCGGAACCAAAGCTAGCTCCGCATGGCACCAGCGAAGAGGCTTGATATCGGGATGCCGTATAAGGGGAATTTTGGGTTCAAGATTTTTTATTAATGGAGTCCCTTCCCTTAATAATCGCAGAGTCTTTGTGCCACCTGCCAAATAAGTTTTAGGGATTAATACATTGTTTTCTTTAAGGTTTTGTTCATAGTTTGCATCGGGGTTAATTCCAAGCAAATAAGGCTTCAGTATTTGTAATTTTTTTTCATACTCATCAGTTCCTGGTCTAAGCAAATCTATTTCATTTTTTTCTTCATAGGGATCTTCAGCCATCTTTCTTGTGTCAGGATTACTCATTACGGAATCAATATATTCGTTCAAATTTTCACTTCTATTGCTGAATACAAACACAGGTGTTCTGAACCCGCTCCCCATCCACAGATTTCGAGTTGTACACCAAATTTCAGATCGTGCAATTAAATCCCCAGGAAACTCTCCTGATAAATCGGCGGCCCGAGACCGTTCGCCACCAGTTTTATAAATTTCTTCAACACCATCATCAGAGTTTTTATAAAAACGCAAAACACTATCATTAACATCCTCTGTTCGCCTGGGAAAAATTTCTTGAAAATACATTCCTTCATCAATAAATTTCCTTACTCTTCTAGCGGGACCATCCCCCTTAGATGCTCGCGTGGTAATTAAGCCAATTTCCAAAGCATGAATCCAAGCACTGTCGTTTGGATATTCACCATCGGTTAGAAATGAATATACATCATCAAATTTTGAAACTGCTGAAAAGAAAGGAACTTTTTCTTGAAGCGCTTCTCCCTCTTTATTAATTTGATAGATCTCTTCTTTTGTTTCGCCTGCTGGAACAAGAAACCCCTCCGGAAACGGCGGTAACATCTCTCTTCTGCGAATTCTCTTTACTCCCGTTTCTTCTTGGCGATGTTTTGGCAATTCAATCACTTTTTCGCGGTACCTGATGCCAAGATCTTTATTTTCAACTATTTCGCCCCATTTACCTGGTTTCCCTTCCGGTTCGACAAAATCAGCGGGCATTTCAACTTTTTCGATTGATTCCGATTTTGCCTGTCCTGATTCAGCTTCTGGCAATTGTTCCGGTTCCGGATTAAACCGCGGTGCTTGTTCGTTCATGTTTGAATTGTATATCATGACTCTCAAATCGAGAACGACGAACCTTTGTCCGATCACGGAGCGGAGCAACCTTGCTCCGCTCCGTGATCGGTACTGGTTGTCACGCCCGCCTTTTTTCCCTACACTTCCCGTATGCCCAGTAATACAACTTCCAATTACTGGATTAATTCCTAACTCTTGAATGAATAAATATGCACAAATTGAACTTCTTAACCTTATCTTCCGCCAGTTTTGAACGAACCGCGTTCGTTCAAATTGGAAGTTGATATACTGGGTATGCCTAAAAATTCTACAAAACGCGTCGCAAAAGAACCTAAGACAAAGAAAAAGCGCATCTCCATCATCGGGACGGGTTATGTTGGATTAGTGTCCGGTGCTTGTTTGGCCGAAATCGGCCATCACGTTATTTGCGTTGACCGGCACGAGGATAAAGTGGCAAAACTTAAAAAAGGAATCAGTCCGATTTTTGAACCGGGAATTGAAGAATTAATCGCCAAAAATATCAAAGCGAAACGTTTGGAATTTACAACCGATTTGCAGAGCGCGATAAAAAACACCGACGTAATTTTCATTGCCGTTAATACCCCGCCACGACCGGACGGAAAAGCGGACTTGTCTTTCGTTGCATATGCCGCACGCCAAATTGCCGAAGTTTCCACAGAGTACAAAGTTGTTGTCGACAAAAGCACCGTGCCCGTCCAAACCGGCGAAAAAGTTTTAGAAACGCTTCGTTCCTACAACCCGCACGGCATTGAATTCGATGTGGTAAGTAACCCGGAGTTCTTACGTGAAGGGACGGCCATTTATGATTTCTTAAACCCGGATCGTATCGTTATCGGTACCGAGAATGAACGCGCGGAAAAAATTATGCGTGAAATTTATGCGCCAATCAAAGCGCCGTTTATCGCCACCGATATTAATTCAGCGGAATTAATTAAACATGCGTCGAACTCTTTCTTGGCCACAAAAATTTCTTTTGCCAACGCTTTGGCCGCCATTTGCGAATTAACTAATGCCAATGTCGAAGAAGTCACTTACGGAATGGGTTTGGATAAACGCATTGGGCCCGCCTTCTTAAAGGCCGGCGTCGGTTATGGTGGCAGTTGTTTTCCCAAGGACGTTTCTGCGTTTGTGAAAATTGCCGAAGAAATCAACTATGATTTTGGCATTCTCAAGGCTGTTGAAAAAATAAACGAAGAAGCCAAACAGAGCTTTATCAAAAAAATCGAATCCGCGCTTTGGATTGTTAAAGGAAAGACAATCGCTATTTGGGGTCTCTCCTTCAAACCCAACACCGACGATATGCGTAGCGCGCCGGCTGTAACTGTCATTAATCACTTGCGTAGTGAAGGTGCAATTATCAAAGCTTATGATCCACAAGCAATGGAAAAAGCACATAATGTGCTCGGTGACGAAAACATCACGTATGTAAAATCCGCGATGGACGCAACAATCAACGCCGACGCGCTTGTCATTATTACCGATTGGGACGAGTTCAAAAAAGCCGATTTGGAAAAAGTTCGTGCTTCCCTGCACCAGCCATTAATCATCGATGGTCGCAACATGTTCGATCCGAAAGTAATGGAAGAAAAAGGCTTCTTGTATCATTCGGTCGGACGAGGTAAATAATTACTAACCAGCTTACCACCTACGAGGTGGAGCAACCTTGCTCCACCTCGTAGGTGGTGCAAGGCAATAAATTTATTCCAAACAAAGAGCCTTAATTTGTGCAAGCTCTTTTTGATAATTCGCTTGATCATTTGTAAATTTTTCGTATTGTTTTCCCGAAAACGGCATCAGCCCTGAATAATCGCAAACTGGAAATTTCACACTATCGCTTTTTACATACTCTAAAAATGAAGAATATGGCCAATCGGATGCTTTCTTGACTAATCCCGCGCTAACCGGATTCAAGTGGATATAGCGCGTTAAATGCAAAAAATGATTATCGTTGCTTACATTAACACTCTGAAAACGCCCTACCCAAAGAGGCCCCTTTCGTTCAATTTTTGTATTAAAGTAACGAGCATAAGCATTAGAAACATCAGACAGATATTTTTCAATCCCGTGCTCTTTCAATTGTTTTACGACAAGATGAAAATGTGTCGGCATTAAGCCATAACAAATGACTTGAATGGATTTATCCTTATCCGCTAACACTCGGCTTATTTCTTCTTCAATATTTTCTTTGTGAATTTTTACATCACGTAAAAATTGAGAGTATTTCTGTCGAACACCGGCATATGTGTAATACCTGATTAAATTTTTCATATGAAAAAAATCGCCCTCCTTTTGAAATATTCTAAACCCCGCTATGCTTTTATTCATCACATGATAAATTTCACCATTTGCTAAAATATCTTTTCGCATAAAGTTATTATAATCCCAAAATCATCTTTGCTCCACCTACGAGGTGGAGCAGGTTGACAAAACCACCCCAAAACGCAACACTGCCCTGTTGCGTCAATGTTGACGTGACGGCTGTGCGCATACCACAGTCATGCACATTTCTACTTCAGGGAGACATCGCCATGTCTACGTCCGCGCAAACCGGAAAAAAGCCTAACAATCTCACTATCCAGTGGTGGATAGCAACGCTCGCCGACTTCTTCTCGCAAGCAGTCGACTTCATCAAAAAGGGATCACGATCCCAAGAGATGATTAATGCTTTGCTTAAAGCATTTCGACTCTTCAAAGAAGACAAACTCCAGTGTGTCCTAAGCAAGGATGAATGTTCGACCGACATTGATTTCTATTTGAAGGTTTTGCGTCCAGGAACTATTTTCCAGCTGGAAAAAGCAGGAAATGAAATTCGAATTTGCGACGCAAACTATAAAACAATCTACTGGCCTGGTCACCGCGCATGGATATCGATTCCGAACATCGACAGCATGGATCGCCTCTGGGACCTCATCTTCGGAATAAATCAAATGACTGGTTCAGGTTTAAAACTGGCTGAACACCAGGGCAATGAAATTCAATTACTGAAACGTTAGCCCCCCCCCTCACCACCGCACCACGGTGGTTTTTTTATTCGTTTACGCTGTAGGGGCAATTCCAGCCGTCGCTACCCACTTCGCTCACCCTCCGCATAAAGCTACGGAGTGACGCAGTAAAGCTTCGAGGGTTAAGAAAGCTATGGCCGGCAGGCATGAATTGCCCACATTTATTTTTTACACAAATATATAAATCGAAAATATTCAACAAAAAAACAATGGTCAATAATTCCATATACTATATACCAAATACCATATACAAATCTAAATATAAGAATAGTTAGTAATTTAGAGGAGTATTATAGGAAACTACCGCCCTGACAAATATCTCTCTGCTTCCGCCACTTCTTCCAGTGTATTCGCCGGCAACCACAAATCCGTCAATTCCGGATAAAACTTTTTTCCTTGTTTTATTAAAACATTCACCATATCTGTTGCTTCATATTCACCGCGCGACGAACGAGGTGTTTCAATTTGCATAAATTCCGGCTGCAGTTTTGCCGCACCCACCCAGGATAAATCGGAAATAAATTCTTTGGGTTTTTCCACCATATCGCTGACCGTTCCGTCCTCATTTAATTTCAACACGCCAAATCTTTCCGGATGTTCCACACGTCGCGCCAAAAGTGCCCACTCGCGTTGCACCAGTTTTTGTAAACCGGTTGCGCCATAAATATCATCACCATACAAAAGCAGAAATGGTCGGTTAATTACAGATGCCGCACATTTCACCGCGTGTCCGGTTCCGAGTTGTTGCTCTTGCACAACATAGGAAATTTTCTTACCAAAAGCATTATCTCCGTACAATTGTTTAATCATCTCGCCTTTGTAACCAATCACAAAAACAACCTCGGTTACTTCCGGCGGAAGATTTTTTAATGTGTATTCAACAACCGGTTTTCCACAAACCGGCACCAACGGTTTCGGCACTTCTTCCGTAATGGGACGCAAACGCTTTCCTAAGCCCCCCGCGAGAATAACAGCTTGCATGAATTAAATTGTCGCCTGATTAGCGGTGCGTGCTTTCATAATATCGTTCGCCAAATCCAGTTGATCAGGATCGTTAACGGCCACCCAAAAACTTGTTTCAATCGCCTTACACTTGCGTCCGCGTTCGTTAATCAAAGCATTAACGATATCAGGCAATTCAATTTCTCCGCGCGTCGATGGTGGAACGGTCACATCAAAGAATTCTTGATCAAGCATATAACAGGCGCCAGCGGAAACATACGGCGAAACAAACTCTTTTGGTTTTTCCACCATTTTTTTGATGTAACCCTGCTCATCTAAAACAAAAACACCAAAGTTTTGCCAGTCATCTCGCTTCATTGTAAGCGCAGCCATATCGGGCTCGGCAATCATTTTTTCCAGATCCGCTTTATTATAGATATCGTCTGGCGCGGTAATAATAAAACGACCCTTCACCAAATCCTTCGCCTGCTGGATCGCGTGACCCAAACCAAGTGGCGCCTCTTGGCGCACATAGGAAATTTTACGACCATCATGTTCACTGCCAAAATAGGCACGAATGTCATTTTCATAAGGCCCACCCACCACCAACACTAATTCGTCAATTGCTTCCGGCAAAGACTCAAGCATGTGCTCTACTAACGGTTTACCCAAAATTGGCAATAATTGTTTTGGACCCTGATATCTTTTGGCCATCCGACTACTTTTTCCAGCTATAGGAAGAACAGCTTGCATAGTAACTACGTAAGGTTATTAGTAAAGATTGTCTCTATCAACATAATAGTGTTAAATTCAGTTTTTGTGAAATGTTTCAAACCTTCAATTTTTAATTTGAAATTTCTAATTTTTAATCAATTTGTAATATATAAATTTGAAAATCGCGTAACTTATTAATTTCAAATTCGTAACACTATTCACAAAACTGCCCTGTCTCCAAAACTGTTACCTGATCAGTGACACCAACAAGTCCAAAAGCCTTTACCACGAACTCCGAACTGATTGGTTGCCAGTAGGCAACTGTCGGTTGATCAACAACAATGTGAGTCACTTTTAAACGAAGAAGGTTCTGACAAAGACTTATTGAATCGCTCGACTGCAACACTTGTTTAATCTGTGCTTGTCTGCCCACCAAATCCATCCCCCTCGTCCAAATCCAACCGCCATAACCCAAAACCAAATCGCGCCCCGTTAATGTTACAGGGTCTTTGTGGTAATTATCAGTCGCCACTAACACAACGGCGTTTTTCGGCAAAACATCATCTAAATTTTTAGCAACAAGACGATCCTCCGATGTAAACAACGGATAATTGTTTCTAAAATTAAAGTATGTTGCTGTTTCGGAAATTGTTGTTATGACCATGGATATAAAAATACCGGCCACCGCAACAATAACTACTATTTTAGAGACCTTGTGTCTTGCCTGTATTATCCAGGCAAAAAGTTGTGCTACAAAGAATGGCAAAAATAAGAACCAAGCAAATAGAAATATTTTATAGTTGTCCCACAAATACGGCTGAAACTGAATAATATTTCCTAACGTAAAAAGAACAATTACCGGGACAGCAATCAACCAGCGATTCCTACCCCACTTTTTATTACTAATTAAATAAATTGTGATCGGAAGAAATAACCCCAGATTAACTATCCAAGACAAGATCCATTGTCCAATACCGGTATCAACTAAATAACCAAGATGAAACGTTGTGAATCCCAAGCGCGATACCGCGGCACCGAACGATAAAAAAATTGGTAAAGCAATTAGCGCCACAATTACTCCAAGGATAAATATTTTACGATTCGGCTTTAAGGCCCAAAAAACAAACCACAAAAGCGCCACCGCAATAAAGGCATGGGCATGAAAAAAAGGCAACAAACCGGAAGCCAAGACTAACGTCACTATAATTATTCTTTTTTTAATATGTTCCGTTTGCGTAAGAAGCCAATAAAAAATAAAACTTAATACAGCCAAAAACGCTGCAGCTAATAATAAATGCTTTTGTGATACTAATGTATTCAAATGATTTGCCCAGGCAATACCAAGTGCCTCCCGCTTATCCCACACCGGATCATGCACACCAAAGAACCCCGACCAAGACCAAATTCGCTCAACCAATGGCATGACAATCCACTGTAGACCGCTCCCCAACATAACCAACAGCATAGCCATTACGCCAGCAAGACGCTTTGGCCAATAACTTATTTCTGCACCAAAACGATTACTCAATATATACGATGTAAATCGGGCACTTATTGCCATAAATGCACCCAAAAGCGCAGCTGCCGGCAATGTAAACGCCCCACCGATCGTGAAACCTAACCTCAACAATATCCCCGCAACAAAATCATAACCGAACGGTTCATGAAAATTTTCTCCGGCAAAGGCTGGCATTACAAAATTTCCTCCTTGTCTAATCTTAAATGCCTCGGCGTTTAATGTATGCAAAACACCGTCACCCCAAGAGCCAGAAATTGACCGAATGGTGCCATCACTCATCTCACTCCACCCAAAAAACATTAATAAATAACTCACCAAAAATAATCCCAATAAGAGAATTATTTCGTGCCATTTTAATATATCCCTTATTCGACCCGTAATAATTGCTGAAACAAATAAACCAATCGCAATTATCACAAGAATATTTCCCGAAACAAAAACCCCAATGCCAAGATAATAAAGTGCGCCAGCCAACGCGCCACCAATAATAAAGAATAGAGGCACGCCGGCGAGCGCACGGACGGCCCCGCGTGCGATGTTGCGTGGCATGACCAGCAACCCAAGACTTAATGCACCCAACAAAAGCACAAAACCCTCAAACCATGCGACAGGCGTTTGAAAATTTGAAGCAGAAAGAAGATCGGAGATGAAAAGCTGAAGCGCAGTAAACATGATCAGTCGTCTTTGCGAGGTGCTTCAGCACCGAAGCAATCTCCGTAAAAATAATCATCGCGTTGAGATTGTCGCGCCTCGCCCATTGCAAACAATGGTCGATGGCTCCGGCCGTCGCTAAAGCTATGGCCGGCAGGCGCAATGACTACACCCATATTATTTTTACAAAATTGATCCATGCCGTTTCTAGTCCCTAACTACAAAATTTACCAATCGCCCCTTAATTACAATCACCTTCCCAATTTCCTTCCCCTCCAACCATTTTTTTATCACTTCTTGTTCGACGGCAATTTTTTGAACCTCATCATCAGACAAACTTTTTTCCACTTCAACCGCCCCACGAACCTTGCCGTTCACCTGAATTACAATATTCATAGTTTCGTCTTGCAAGAGTGACACGTCAAACTCGGGCCAAACTTGTACCGTTGCAGACTGATTATTTTCATACGGTTTGGTCTGCATGTTTTGCCACAAATCTTCCGCCAAGTGGGGCGCAAACGGTGCCAAGACAAAAATAAATTTTTCAAAATCTTCTTTTGCAATTCCCTCTTTTTCAATCAGATTTATAAACTCCATCATAGATGAAATCGCCGTGTTAAACTTTAAGTTTTCAATATCGTCGCCGACTTTTTTTATCAATCTGTAAAGTGCTTTTTTAACAGTAGCGTCAGAATCCTGTCCCCTGTCCCCTGTCCCCTGCAAACCCTCTCCAATGCGCCATATTCGATACAAAAACCTTGATACACCATTAATTGCGTGATCATCCCACGGTTTATTTTGTTCAAACGGCCCCAAGAACATTTCGAACAATCGCAACGCATCCGCGCCATACTGATCAACCACCTCGTCGGGATTAATTACATTGCCCCGCGATTTGCTCATTTTTTGACCGTCCGGCCCCTGGATCATCCCTTGGTTCCTTAGAGCCTTGAATGGTTCTTCAAAGGGCAAATAACCGCCGTCGTATAACGCTTTTATCCAAAATCGAGAATACAGTAGATGCAACACAGCGTGTTCCGCCCCACCAACATACAAATCTACCGGTAACCAACGCTCAATCTTTTGCCAATCCCAACCAAGTGTTTGATCTTTTGGATCCGCAAAACGCAGGAAATACCAACAAGACCCCGCCCACTGTGGCATCGTGTTTGTCTCGCGCTTGGCAGACGCGCCACATTTTGGACAAGAAGTATTTACCCAACTTTCAATTCCGGCTAATGGCGACTCACCCGTGCCAGTCGGTTCGTAATTCTCTACTTCCGGAAGCATAACCGGTAGTTGATCCTCGGGCACCGGTTGCACGCCACATTTTTCACAATGAATAATTGGAATCGGTTCGCCCCAGTATCTTTGTCGAGAAAAAACCCAGTCGCGTAATTTGTAGTTTGTTTCCGATTTCGCCAATCCTTTTTCCATCAGCCAAGCAATAATTTTCGGTCGCGCCTCGACAGAAGTTAGTCCATCAAAATATTCCGAATTAATTAAGACGCCTTCTCCCTCAAAACATTCTTTCAGTTTTTCAATTTTGGAAAAGTCCGCCACACCTTCGGGTCGAATTGAAACTTTTAATGGAATACTATATTTTTTGGCTAAATCAAAATCGCGTTGATCGTGAGCATCGGCAAAAACCGCGCCGGTACCGTAATGTGCCAAAACAAAGTCTGCGATCCAAACAGGCATCGTTTCATTAGTTGCCGGGTTGATTACCGTAATCCCCTTCAAAGGAACGCCGGTGGCGATGCGTTCCTTTGCGGTACGTTCAATTTCCGCCACACTTTTTGTCGCCGTACGGTATTTTTCCACTTCCTCCCAGTTTTCGACTCGCGTTTTATTTTGTTCCACAAAAGGATGCTCGGGCGCCAAAATAGCGTAAGTACCGGAAAATATAGTATCGATACGTGTCGTGTAAACTTCTATATCATCATTGCCCTGCCCCTTGAACGTAATACGTGCGCCAAAGCTTTTTCCAATCCAATTTCTCTGCAATTCTTTAATTCCAACCGGCCAATCTAAACCATCCAACCCTTCTAGTAATCGTTCGGAATATTTGGTAATTTTCAGCATCCACTGACGCATATCTTTTTTGATGACTTCCGTATGACAGCGCTCGCAACGACCGCCAACCACTTCTTCATTGGCCAAACCCGTCTTGCAACTGGGACACCAGTTAATCGGCACCACCGCTTCGTAGGCCAAACCAAGATGGAAAAGCTTAAGAAAAATCCATTGCGTCCATTTGTAGTAATCGGGATCGGTGGTGTTGATTTCACGCGACCAATCGTACGAAAAACCCATCCGCTTTAACTGCGACTTAAAACGCGCCACATTTTTTTCAACCAACTTTCGCGGATGTGTTTTTAATTTGATCGCGGTATTTTCGGCCGGTAGACCAAAAGCGTCCCAACCCATCGGGTGCAAAACATTAAAACCTTTCATGCGCTTGTAGCGCGAATAAATATCCGTTGCCGTGTAACCTTCAACATGGCCGACATGCAGTCCTTCGCCGGAAGGATATGGAAACATGTCCAGAACATACAAATCCTTTTCAGGATCGGTTTTCTTTGGATCCCCGATCCCGGTCGGGGATGACTCTGATGAGTCAGTTTTTTCATCGATCGCCTGATAAAGTCCCAATTTTTCCCAGAGAGCCTGGGCGCGTGGTTCGATCTCTCGGGGAAGGTATTTTTGTTCGTTCATAAATAGGATTTTAATCCCAAAGTGCCACTATTGACAAGAATATATTTATTAGATATAATTCTCCGTTACTGCAGTTGGGTTCTGGATGGCTCAGAGTGTTATTTCTAAACTAAATAGGAGGTAGTCATGTCTAATAATTCGATGGGTGAAAACTGCCATGTAATTACCCAGGGCAATCACTCATTCGCGTGGTTTCAACGCCCATTGCCGCTGGTTTCGTATGATGAGGGATCAGAGAGAACGCTTCTCGTTGCCATGCACATGTTCGAAAATACTCACCCTGATCTGGAAATCACTGGGTGGCAAATTCAAATGGCCAACAACACGACCAATAGTGACCGACAAAGTTACCGTGGTGTCTGGTTCCATCACAAACCCAAGACCCAGGAAACGCCCCGCTCGCGACCGGATGTGAGCTCCCCGCACGACGTCGGCAGCGACGCCGGTTGACCAAGTGTCAAACAACAGCCCCGCCCCGACCAACCGGTCCCGGCGGTATTTTTTTGATTTTTTCGCAAAAAAATCAATCCCCCATAGCTTTAGCGACGGGGGATACTTCTCATCCACGTAGGGGCGATTCATGAATTGCCCCAGATTGTTACCGAAACACCCAATAAATCTGATTGATTATCTCAAACAAACATACCCAATAAATCCATATACTATATACCAAATACAATATACAGATTACGCGGGAGATTGCCCGCCCCTTCAGGGGCGAGGTTCGCCCAGATGGGCGACTTCGACACTGAAGTGCCTCGCAAAGACTCATGTATACTATCTCTTCTTCATCACTCTCCGCGCACTATCCACCCGTTTCTTTACTTCCCGCTCAAAACCCTGCTCCGTTGGTTCGTAATAAATATGATCTTTAATTCGATCCGGTAAATATTGCTGTTCCACGACGTGCCCCTCTCCGCCGTGCGGATCTTTATAGCCGACACTGGCGCCTTGTTTAGTCATGTCCGGTACGGGTGCATTTTTAAGGTGGTTCGGCACACGTAATTGCCCATAATGTTCCAAGTCACCTCTAACCCCACGCATCGCTTTTTTCACCGCGTCGCTTTTTGGCGATGCCGATAAATAAATACAAGCTTGCGAAAGCGCGTATGATGCCTCCGGTAAACCAACCCACTCCAGTGCGTGCCCCGCCGAAACCGCCACCATTAAGGCGTGAGGATCAGCGTTTCCAATATCTTCTGACGCAAAAATAATCATCCGACGCGCGATAAATTCCGGATCTTCACCGGCCGATAACATTTTGTGCAACCAAAAAAGTGCAGCGTCCGGTTCACTTCCCCGCATACTTTTAATAAAGGCGGAAATTGTATCGAAATGCTCATCGCCTTTTGCGTCATATTTAAACGCCCGTGTTTGGATGGCATCTTCAATTTCTTTTAGCTGAATAATTGCGCCAACTTTTTTTGTAATTGCAGAAAGCTCTAAAGCATTGAGCGCCATCCGTGCGTCACCGCCGGCCATTTGCGCCAAATGTTCCAATGCCTTCGGTTGAATTTTTAGTTTCTGTTTTCCCAAACCCCGTTCCACATCCTGCAACGCGCTTTCGATAATCTGTTTAATATTTTCATCGGCCAGTGGCGCCAACTGATAAACCTGCGACCGCGACACCAAGGCCTTAATCACTTCAAAATACGGATTTTCCGTTGTCACCCCAACCAAAGTAATCGTTCCGTCTTCAACATGTGGCAGAAGAATATCCTGTTGCGCTTTATTGAAACGATGAATTTCATCAACAACAACAACTGTTCTTTTACCCTGCATCTTGCGTCGCTCGCGCGCCGCCTCGATTACTTTGCGCAAGTCGGCACTGCCGGCCGTGACCGCGCTAACCGGTTCAAAATAGGCCTCCATTTTGCTGGCAATAATTTCGGCAATCGTCGTTTTGCCCGAGCCCGGCGGGCCATACAAAATAAGCGAACCGACCTTACCCGATTCAACCGCTTTTCGAAGCAACGCATTCTTACCCAAAATAACTTCTTGCCCCACAAAATCCTCCATTTTCTTTGGCCGCATCCGTGCCGCCAAAGGCGCCTCGCTTTGAAGGGCTTTTTTGAGCTGATTATCGAATAAATCTTGATTTTGAGCATCGGTTGACATGTGGAATGTATTGTAATACAAAAAGTACCCTATGAAAGTGACAGATCCAACGTAAGGTCGGACTGCCGAGCGGTCCGACCTTGATTGGTTGCGTCACGTTGTCGGCCAATGAGGGGCGGACCCCTCGAGGAGTCCGCCCCTCGTCTACATCCAATGCGAAATCTTTTTTGTAAATTTTTAGAAGCACTCGCCGAGGTGCAACATTTCGCGCCCCTTACACGTGCCCTCGCAAACACTCGTATAGGTATGACCATCCGTCGAACAAACTAGCGCATGGCCAGCACCGCAATCACATGAACCCGAATTTACAACCTGCGTTCTTAGATATGATGCCGGTGACATTGCCACCATCAGAAGAACCACAAATACCAAAGCCAAGCAAACTCCCAAAAGAATTTTCCCGTTATCCAAAAATCGTTTTTTCTTTTTTATTTTTTTAGGCATCCTATTGTTTTCGCCATGTTGAAATTATTACTTTCTTCGCCCCATCACGCTTGTAAACTACAACATATTTGATACCACGCCGTTCAATTTCAGACTTATAAATACCATGCCCTTGATATCGAGAAGTACCACGCGAAGCCGAAGTGGTCGCACTATTTCCCACTCCACGCTGTTTCATGCGCTTCTTGGCGTGTTTGGTGAAGAAAAGACCCATAGTTTGATACTACCATGAATTTCTAAAACTTTCCGTCGTCTTCTTTTTTTATCACTTGAGTAATTATTATCTTGTGCTATCCTTTTTTCATGTTTGGAATCAATAAATCAACAGAACAAATCAAGTGGAGTGCGGAAGCGGAAGGGGCACTGGAACAAGCCATCACCCAATTTCCGGGGCCAAAGATGATGATTGGTATGGTAAAAGGCAAACTACGATCGGCCGCAGAAAAGAAAGCTGTCGAACTCGGTCATTCAGAGGTTCATCCGGAGGATCTTATGCAGGGACTTATGGAAATGTTGCCACAATCAGCACGCAACATGATTGAAAAACGGATGCAAGAAGGCCCGGATGGAATTGCAAAACTCCAAGACGATCTTAAGGATTTTAAGGGATAAAACAAAATACCCAAAATAATCCCTCCCCGCCTCCCTTTGCATTGCTGTCGCGTTAAGAAAAAAGTAAAAAAATAATACGCTATAGTAAGCCATTTGTTTTGCAAAATATGTTCAAATTCAATTCAAGTCGAAAAATAAATTTCTCTAAAAATTTAGCTTGCAAAAGGGATTATTTCGGCTTTGTAAAATTATTAACGCGACAGCAATGCCTCCCTTTGAGTAAGGGGAGGAGTTGCACCGTTCCCTCCCTTTTTCAAGGGAGGGCGAGGGTGGGTTTTATTCAATTCCAAACAATTTTCGGGTATTTGCCTCCGTGACTTGAGCAACCTCTTCCACCGATATCCCCTTAATCTCCGCGATTTTCTTGGCAATTTCCACGACGTACGCCGGTTCGTTGCGTTGACCACGTACAACCTGTGGCGCCAAAAATGGCGCGTCGGTTTCGATCAATAAACGCTCAAGCGGCAAATCCTTTACGACAGCGCGTATTTCATCGGCTTTTGGAAATGTCACCATTCCGGCGATGCCTAAATAATACCCTTGATCCAAATAAAATTTTGCCTCTCCAGGCGTGCCTGTAAAACTATGAATGACCGCATTGAGTTTAAAATTATTTTCACGAATTATTTGTTGAAACTCTTTATGCACGTAACGGACGTGAAAAATTATCGGCTTATTGTGCGCAACAGCCAAAGTAATAAAACGTAACATCGCTGGGATTTGTTCTTCAAGTGACGGCAGGCGTTCGTTTTTTTCCAAACCAATTTCGCCAACTGCTACAACCTTGGGATGCTTCAATAATTCCGCAAAACGCAACCAAAACGCTTCCGTAATATTTTTTATTCCCTCCGGATGTACGCCAATCGACGCATAAACATTTTCGAATTGTTCGGCGATTTTTACCGGCTTTTCAAAACCAAAACAATCGGCACCGGGGTTAATAATTGTGTTTACGCCCGCTTGTTTCGCACGACCAATAACCTCCGACCGATCGGCATTAAACTGTTCAACGTCTAAATGACAATGAGAGTCAATCATCGCTTGAATAATGATTTACGATTTATGATTAAAGAATACGTCGCCGAATTTCGTCGATTCATAAATCATCAATCGTCATTCATTCTTCGGAAACAATACCGGCGGGTTTGTGATTTTTCCGTCACTGTCTATAGAGTCCGAAATTGTCTTCGCTGTTTTTGGCATTACCTCTTTTATCGCCCTCGCAATTAAATCAATTGCGTTTAATACCTGTTGGATTGTTTGAGCACGTTGTACTTCATCCGCATTTTTCCACGGTGCTTTTGCATCAAGATACACATTCGCCTTACGCGCCCAATTCAAAATACGCTCAAAGATTTTTTCTAATGATTCATCATTATACATATCTTTTATATCTTGCGCGTCATAAATCTCGCTTGTTTCACTGTCAACGTGTTTGACACTAAATTTTTCCGCCAAATTAAAAGTTCTTCTTACAAGATTACCAAGCACATTAGCCAGTTCATTATATTTTTCGTCAAACCGATCAACAGCAATGTCGCCTGAATTTCCAAACGGAAGCGCTGTAATAATTAAGTAGCGCGCAACGTCTGAACCGTATTTATCAACAATATCAATCGGGTCGATAACATTTCCCAAGCTCTTACTCATCTTTTGACCATTGATTGTAAAAAATCCGTGAATGGAAAGCGATTTGGGTAATTCTAACCCCAGCGCCAATAAAATCGCTGGCCAATAAACGGCATGAAATTTTAGAATCTCTTGCGCCATTACCTGTACATCCGCCGGCCAGAATTTTTTCAGTTGCTCATCATTTTCCGAACCATAGCCCAAGGCGGTAACATAATTTAACAACGCATCCAGCCAGACATAAGCCACTTGAGTGGAATCAAACGGAAGTTCAATTCCCCACTTGAGGCGTTCTTTTGATCTGGAGATAGAGAAATCTTCCAGTCCTTGCTGAAATAGCCCCAAAACTTCATTTTTCCGCTCTGTGGGTAAAATTAATATCCGATCGGCCTCAATCGCACTCTTAATTTCCGGCAAAAATTTAGCGAGGTTGAAGAACCAATTTTTTTCTTCCACTACCACCGGTTTCTTTTGGTGTAGCGGTTCCAAACCGTTCTCGTCCAAATCTTTTTCGGTTACAAAGGCTTCACACCCAGTGCAATAAAGACCTGTATAGGTTTTTTCGTAAATAACGCCTGTTTCTTTGAGTTTGTTTAACGCGTAAATAACGCCTTGTTCATGCCGCTTGTCAGTAGTACGAATAAAATCTGAATAACCAATATCAAGTTTTTGCCAACAATCTTTAAAGCTCTGGGCAATTTCATCAACAAATTGTTGAGGTTCTTTTCCAGCAACAGTAGCAGTGTCGGCCACTTTCGCGCCATGTTCATCGGTACCGGTGAGAAAAAAAATATCCTCGCCGCGCCCTTTATGCAAACGCGCCAAAACATCCGCCGCAATGGTCGTATAAGCATGACCAATGTGAGGCTTGCCATTGGCGTAGTAGATGGGCGTAGTTATTGAATAGCGATCCATGAGAGGAGTGTAGGGATAATTTAATGTTTAGACAAGAAAGAAATCCATTAAATCCCAAACCCCAATGACCAATGTCCAACAAAATCCCAATTTTCAAAATACCAAAAACGTTTTGGCCATTTGAGATTTAGAATATTGTTGGGATTTGGGGTTTGGTCATTGGGATTTAAAAACATGAGTATTTCTAAATATTCAAGTATAATTTCCCCATGATGGCTCTCTCCCACACAATAGTCAGTGCCGCTATCGGCGATAAAATTTCCAATCCCGCGCTTTCTTTCATTCTCGCTTTTGGCATGCATTTTGTCTGTGATTCCTTTTTGCATTGGAATTTTTATCCGCACAAACATAAACCCATCGTTTTACTGGCGCTGGGCGATATGTTTTCGGGGATTATTCTTTCTTATTTCCTGCTCGGCGCAAATTTTTGGCACTGGTCGGTTTTGTTTGCCATCGTGGGTGGCTTACTGCCGGACATCATTTCCTTTGGTGCTTATCTGCTTAAAATCCGCATTCCTTATTTCACAAAATTTCACGACGGCTTGCAACATGAAACAGAAATTGTTTGGAAAGGATTAATCAGCCAGGTGATAGTTATCGCAATCGCATTTTTAATCATCGGTTCCTAATAAATTGAATCAAGGTCGAATTATACGAGAAAACTACTATTATCCATATACAATATACCAAATACTATATACAAATCTAAATAATGAAACAGAAAGGAATTTAGAGGTTGTTATAGGAAACTACTCCCTGCCCCCCCTACGCCGAAAGCTCTTCTTCTTTTTCGCTTGGCAACAGATCTGTAATGAACAACGAAATAATTGTTGCGATTGGTACGGCAAGCACCACGCCGACAATCCCGGCTAATTTGGCACCAACCAAGACGGCCAAAATTGTCGTGAGTGGATTCAAACCAACCGCGCGACGCATAATGTTTGGCACCAGCACATTTGATTCAATTTGCTGAATAATTAAAAACATCACAATCACAATTAAACCTACGAGCCACGAATTTGTAAACCCGAGCAAAACCGCGGGTATCGCCGATATTGTAGGACCAATTACCGGAACAAACTCCGCGAAAAACGTTAATAAAGCGATAGCCAGCGCGTATGGAACACCCAGGGCCCACAAACTAATAAACACCATTATTCCCATAATCAAGCCTAAAACCATTTGCGCCAAAAGCCAGTGGCCGATTTTTTGTTGTGCTTTTTTAATTATTCTTACGGTATACGGACGATGCTCCAGTGGAACGACAGAACACACAAACGCGTATAAACTGTCCCGCGAAATCACCAGATAAAAAGAAATTACAAACGTCAGCAAGATCGAGAAAATACTGCCAAAAACAGTTTTCGTAGTTACAATAATTCCATTCGACGTTTGTCCGAGAAACTGACCGACATCCAATAACCCTTTTTGGAGAGACGGAACAAAATCTGTCGCCCCAAACGCAACACCCGCCCGCCCAAGCATCGACATTAATTGTTCATAAATGGCCGGAAGATTTTCGGTTAATGCCTGAATTTCAGCGATCAGCGGTGGGACAAGAATAGTAATCGTGATAACTATCAACGATACAAAAAAAGCATAGGCTGTCAATACCGAAATAGCCCGCGGAATTCGAAACCGCTGAAGTCGCGTGGCAAGAGGTTCCAGTGCCGACGCAATCAAAACCGCCACCAACAAAATAAGCAAAAGATCTCGAATAAACCACAAGAACCAAATCGTCAGTACAAAAAACAATAATCGAAAAAGCGTCTTTGCGGAAATATCGATTGTCATAAAATTTTGTGTGCTCATACTTCTTTGGTTAGTAATTTATTTAACTCATTTTTTGTGTCGTTTGGCATAATGGCGGCAATACGCAGATATTCCGACGCGAGATATTTTTTAGCGACACGCTGAATATCGGCCGGTGTTACCGCGTCAAAACTCTTAAACACGTCTTCTAATGACAAAATACGTCCGGTCAGTGTCTCTTGTCCACCAACAAACTGCGCTACCGCATTCGTCGACTCAAGACGAATTAAGAGGTGCCCCTTGATATTTTCTTTGGCTTTTTTAAGTTCAATGACACCAACCGGCACTTCGCGAATTTTTTTGTATTCTTTCAAAATAACCGACAGGGCTTTTTCAACATTGCTCGGATCAACACCAATTTGCGTCGCAACATAACCGGTATCGATAAAGTGTTCAGCCGCGGTATGCACGGAATACGCTAATCCACGCCTTTCTCGTACCTCAATAAAAAGACGGCTGGACATACTGCCCCCAAGAATTGTACCCAGCAAATCGACAGCACAACGATCATTATCCGTTAAGGAGGTTCCACGTCCACCGACAATCACGTGTGCTTGATCCGTTTTCTTTACTTTCAAAGAAACCAAGTCTGTTCCCCAGACACCATCAAACTCCCTGGTTTTTACCGGTGTTTGTTTTGGTAGCCCACTAAATTGCTTTTTCAGCATTGCCAAGGCTTTCCCTGGTTCAATATTTCCCGCGATACAAACGACCATGTTCGGTGCGCCGTATTGTTGATTGCGATATTTCACAATGCGTTTTTTGGTAATCGTACTGATAATTTCTTTTGTTCCGATAATTTTCCTGGCCAAATCATGTTCTCCAAATAATTGCTGCTCAAATTGCTCCCCGATGGAATCCTGCGGTGAATCTTCATACATATTCATTTCTTCGATAACAACACCCCGTTCGCGATCAATTTCTTTTTGCTGAAACAACGGATTGATCAACATATCACCAATAACATCCAATAATAATTTTGTATGCTTGGCGGATGCCTTGGCGTAAAATGCTGTCATCTCTTTCGAGGTAAAAGCATTAAACTCCCCACCCACTTCATCTAACGCTTCGGAAATAATCAGTGTTGTTGGTCTTTTTTTCGAACCCTTAAAAAACAAGTGCTCAAGAAAATGTGAGACACCCGATTCCTCTGCGTCTTCATAACGCGAACCGGTAGCCACAAATGCCATCACCGTCACTGTTCCCGTCCCCTTCATTGGGAGAGCTAATAATCTTAATCCTGATGGTGCTACGGCACGATGAATGTCAAATAATGAATGGTTCATAGAGTTTCTGAAAATTGATCAGTAAAAAAGGAGTTAAGCTCCGTAATCGATACGCGTTTTTGTTCCATCGAATCACGCTCTCTAACTGTGACAGATTGATCATTCAAGGAATCATGATCGACGGTGATACAGAATGGAGTACCGATTTCGTCTTGGCGACGATAGCGTCTGCCAATGGATCCACTCTCATCAAACTGTACACGGAATGACCCCCGCAACGCTGTGGCAATCTCCCTTGCTTTTTTTACAAGGTCATCATTGTTAGAAAGTAGTGGGAAAATGGCCACCTGAACCGGTGCCAATACTTTAGGCAAACGCAATACCAATCGTTGTTCTCCATCCTTATTTTCTTCACAGAGCGCGTTACTTAAAATCGCCAGTGTCACACGATCGGCACCAACCGACGTCTCAATAATCCATGGCAGATATTTTTCTTTGGTTTCTTCATCAAAGAAAGACAAGTCTTTGCCGGAAAATTCACTGTGGCGTTTCAAATCCCAATCACCACGATTATGAATCCCTTCGATTTCTTTCCAGCCAAAGGGCATTTTATATTCGATATCAAAAGCAGCTTTAGCATAGTGCGCCAGTTCACCCTTGCCGTGTTCGTGAAAACGCAACATCTTTTCGTCAAACCCCAAACTCGCGTACCATTTCGACCGTTCAGTTTTCCAAAATTCAAACACTTTATCGGCGTCTGCCGGCTTAACAAAATATTGCATTTCCATTTGTTCAAATTCCACCGTGCGGAAGGTGAAATTACCAGGCGTCACTTCATTGCGAAAAGCCTTACCAATTTGCGCAATACCAAATGGCACCTTCAAGCGCATCGCATTGGCAACCAATTGCGCGTTAACGTAAATTCCTTGCGCCGTTTCCGGACGCAGATAAACAGTGCTTCCTTCGTTTTCAACAGCACCCAAATTAGTAGTGAACATTAAATTGAACTGCCTTGGAGTGGTAAATTTGTTTTTTGCACCGCAACCGGGGCAACCTTTTGTGTTTACCGCCACCAATACGGCATCTGCATCATCTTTAATCGGCAAATATTTATCATCTCCTAAAAGATGATCTACACGAAAACGTTTGTGACACTGCTGGCATTCCACCAGCGGATCCGTAAAATTACTCACGTGCCCGGAAGCTTCCCAAACTTTTGGATGCATCATGATGGCCGCGTCGAGCCCAACAATGTTATCAAAACCCTGCGTCATCGTCTTCCACCAATGGGCTTTTATATTATTCTTTAAGGCGACACCTAGAGGTCCATAATCGTAGGATGCCGCGGCGCCACCATAAATTTCGGAGGATTGAAAGATGAAACCACGCCGTTTCGCGAGGGAAATAATTTGATCTAATGAAGTAGCGGGCATCCCAGTATATCAACTTTCAATTTGAACGAATTCGATTCGTTCAAAAATTACTCTTATCAAAGCTAAATTTTTTTCATTTTTCATGATGTTTATCGGCATAAAAGTGAGATCTAAAAATTGAAAGTTGTATTACTGGGCATGTAACGTATAGTATGGATTTTTCTCTCTTTGGTCAAAGCGGAGTATTCAACATGTTTCACCAAAACAATTTGGGGCAATTCCAGCCGTCGCTAAAGCTATGGCCGGCAGGCATGAATTGCCCCTACACGAACGGGGGATTGATGCCCCTAGCGAGGGGCATCAAAAAAACCGCTTGTCTTTTGGAGACTAAGCGGTTATACCTTCTCGGAAACGATCTCGCGCCGGTGGGCACCCAAAACAATTCTCGGACCAGCAGGTTCGACACCGTGCAGACCAAGTCCGGCTTCGACCAAGGCGGGAATGATAATCTGTTCCGTAAGCGGACGCTGGATGCAACGAAACGGCTTTCCTGTAAGTGCGCTTTGCACCTCCGCCGCCTCATGATATGCGTAAAAATGCGCTGTGCTCGCTCCTGCCATTATCCAATGGGAAGCGCTATCCGAAGATTGTCTAGCCAGCCAGGCGGGTTCCAGGTGCAGTGCGGCAGAAACGATATGTTCGACCATTCTGCTCAACACAGCCTCGGGGCTATTGTCAGCCACTTTTCTTCCACAGTGGAAAAGTGCGTCATCCAAATTTTCCCCAACTGCCACAAAGGCTTCGCAACTTTCACTTACACGAGACCATTCTACGACGCCATCCAGAACAACCAGTAAACCTTGCTCGTTCGTGGGTTTTACCTCCCTGATCACGCTTTGGACAACCAAACAAGCAATCCGAACAAGCAGATTAGCAGCGACACCTGAATTACACTCGGTCGCTTTGTGCATTAGTGGTTCCAAAAGCGCTCGTGCTTCCGTACGCACTCGTTGGTCTAATTGACTGTCCCAATTGCGTCGCGACCTGGACAAAACTGGTGTTGAACTCAATTTCCTTCCCCCGTAAAAAAGAGCATCCGTTCAAACAACAAGAAAATTCAGTAACTGAATAGTATACACATATTTAAGTTTGTGTCAAGCGACTTTATTAAATTTCTAATAATTTAAATTTACTTCAGCCTGCCCGAACCACCGGCACGACGATACATTTCACTCATACCTCTCCTGGTATTCTCCAACTTTCTCCGCGCTTCCTTTACCTGTCTCTCGGAAGCCCCATTATTCTGCATTTTATCTATATGATCTTCCTGCTCTTTCGCAATTTTTGAGTAACTACTTCGCATCTGATGACGCAATTTGGCACCCCGTTGATGTTCAATATTAGAACTTCCTGCATTTCTGATACTTTCAATCGTTCCCCTCAATTTATCATCAATTTTCCTCATATGTTCGCTATCTAGTCGCATATCTCTTGTGCGACGGGCTACCTCATCCAACCCAGTATCTAACCGCTCCGCCTTTTTTATCGCACGCGGATTACTAGTTTCACTTTCTTGATCGTGACCAACGTTCTCTTTTCTACCAACAAAAAGATCACCATCAGCCTTATTACGGTTAATTTCCTCCTCGGGATCATCCCCTTTCCCTTTATTACCACCAAAAATTAAATCAAATAATCCCATGCGTCTATTTTATACCCACTGATTATTAATGTGAAGTGGTGTTAAGCACTTACAATTATTTCCCGAATTTTCCGCATCATTTCAAGAAAAAACCAAAGATTATTAATTGTCGCCAATTGCAACGCCATTGGCTCCGACGCCTGAAACAAATGACGCAAGTAAGAATGATTTACCCCTTCCAACTGCGAACAATAGGGATTTATCGGACGAGTGTCGACAATAAATTGACTATTGCGAATATGAATCTTTCGATAAAGTTTTTCAGCATCAACCGGTTCATTTAGCGGTCGCAAAAGAATCTCGCGCAGATAATCGATATTCAAGTCCTGATAAAGCGTGCCATGCCTGGCATTGCGCGTCGGCAGAACACAATCAAACATATCCACCCCACGACGCACCGCTTCCACAATATTTTCCGGTTCGCCGACACCCATTAAGTACCGCGGTTTTTCCATATCCAAAAATGGCAACGTCACATCCAGTGTTTGGTACATTTCAACAGCTTCTTCACCAACAGAAAGCCCACCAATGGCATAACCGTCAAAACCGATACCCATTAAATCCTCCGCCGATTTTTTTCGCAGTGTTGCATCCGTTCCACCTTGAACAATCCCAAAAAGTAACGGCTGAACACCATCATTTTTCTTAAGACCGACAAAGCGATCCTTGGCCCGCTTTGCCCAGTCGGTTGTTCTGCGCATCGCCTGTTCAATCACCGCCTTCTCTCCCGGCAGAGCGCACACCTCATCCAGCACCATTGAGATATCGGATCCAAACTCAAATTGCGCGTCAACCACCGATTCCGGTGTTAACTTAATTTCCGCACCATCAACTATAGAACGGAATATAACACCTTCATCCGAAATAACTCTCTTGGCGGCCAAACTAAAGACCTGAAAACCGCCACTGTCGGTTAAAAAAGGTTTCTTCCAGCCAGTAAACTTATTTAGTCCGCCGTTTTTTTCAATCACATCCACACCGGGTCGCACCACCAAATGATACGTATTCGACAACGCAATCTGGGCTCCCAATTGTTCTAAAGCCAAAAAAGACGCTACCCGCACAGCACCGCGAGTGGCAATAGGCATAAAAGCGGGTGTTTCAACCTTTCCGTGCGGTAGGTTTATCAAACCGGCGCGCAACAACGCACGTTTATTTTGGATGAGAAAACTTCTTTCCGTCACGGTATAACACTTTACCTCAATCGAATTCCACTTGTCGAATCAACACATTTGGGGTTGAAAAATAATCCATCATAAATCGAAACCATTGCCTACGAAGGGCTTGGTAATTAATAAACGCTCCATATTATGTCCAATCCATCTCCAAATACAACTGCTTCTCAATCAAAAACCTTTCAACGTACGTACAGTACGTTTCAAGTTTTTTTCAATCAAAGACAGCTGTCTTTGAAGCGCATTGAACATAATATTGGAGCGTTTATTAATTACCAAGCCCTATCGTGTAATAATCTTGTCACGAATATCCCAGAGTAAGAGAGTAACCGAAAAAATCATCGTGATTACGAAGAACTCTGTCAATCCACCAAAACCAACACCGAGCACCTCTGTCTGGTTGGTAAGACCTAATACAATACGAATCATATAGCCCAAAACACCCAAACCCAACAGTAATTTAATTAATTGGTTTCTACGCAGATCTGTTGAAAATACTTTCATTTTTATATTTCACCTTCCTTTCTTTTTATGTTGATATTATCTTACCACATCCGAAAGTGCTTCGTTGACTAGCTCCGTCGTCACTACTTCATTCACGGCATGCAAACGAGACGTGGAGAAGGAGTCCGTACCATCCAATGAACCACCCAAACACAACACCGGCTTTGATCCAACCTGATTTAAGGACGGTGTAACACCAACCTGAAAATCAAATTCGGGACCGGGCAACCCTGAACCGGAGCGCGCGGGAATGATGCCAATTAGCCACTTTATTTCTCGCGTTCTTTCATCATACGTAACATTGCCCGTTGTGGTGTATTTATTATTTATCCAGCGAATACCTTCCGGCAAAGTAGTTCGATACACTCCGTCCGTAACATCCGATGATGTATTGGCAAGACGCACGCGAATTGTATAAATTGTTTCCGCACCAACCCGGGGTGGTTGCGGACCAACACCCGCGGGAAGACCCGTACGACCATCGTCATAATATCCCGCTAAATTAATTTTTAGCACACTATTAAGCATTATTTGGAAAACTCCGGATGAAATAATTTTTTCCCCGCCAATCGGAGTAGGGATATCGGGACTATCCGCGCTTGTTTGTGCCGTCACCGCAAAATTCTTATCTGTTTCTTTGGTAAATGGCAAACTACTTATCGAAAGCACTCTAAAACGATAACTCATCTCCGCCGTTTCTCCGGCACGCAAGGTCTTTAAGGCAGGAACCGACGCGGCCGTCCAAGTAATACTATTCAAGCGACTATCATAAAAACCGCCTACCGATTCTACCGCCGTCGGATCCAATCCCACGCCGGAAAAACTGGTTTTTACGATTAAATCTCGCAACCCGATATCGCCGGTGTTTTTCACTTGCACTTTCGCCTCTACGGTATCCGATGGATTCACTTTTAACGCGTCCAGTTGTTTGTTAAAAATTTGCGCCACGGTTAAAGCACGACGCGCGATGGCGGTTGTAGCCTGCACATCGTTTTGATACAGAAACGTGCCATCGGTTCCCACAAAACCCAAAGTTGCCTTAAATGTTCGCACTACATCCGGATCACCTTGAATAGTGCCGTTAAACACAATCTCTCCCTGACTTTGTTGCGCAAGTTGCGGAAAATTCCACTCCAGATTACTGCCGGTAACCGGCGGGTTGGATTCCAATAATGTAAACCCGCTTGGCTCGGCCAAACTGATACGCACACCCAAAGCATCGGCTGTTTTTTTGTTCTGATAAATAATCTTAACTTTCATCCGTTCTCCGCTCGCTGCTTGAGGTGGCGCGATTAAACTGATTTGTACCAAACTTTCATCCACCCCAACCGTCGCGAATTGTTTTTTTGTTTGTTTTATTTGCGGAGCATTTTCCGGCGTAAGCGTAATGTTGGCAATAAAATTCGCGGTAGTATTGGCTTTTCCAACAAGCCGTCCATCCAATAAAAACGAAGCCGACTCGCGTGGTGCCAGTCTTCCCACCCCCCATTTCAATGTTCCATCGGTTGTTTGAACTTTTGGATCAGCTTTGTCCACAGCAAAACCTGCCGGTGCTTGAATTTCCAAAATCACGTTTTGCCAAATTACACCGCTATTATTTGTCACCTTGGCGGTCACTTTGGCACTCTCGCCGGATGGAACGGATTCCGGACCCCCAATTACCAAACCGATAGAATTCTGATCCACAATATGGGCCTTGCGATAGGCCATTATCCCCCAAAAAGTTACACCCGCAACCAAAACTACTCCAATCACGATTCCAAGCACCAGATAGATCTTTTTTCGACGTTTACGTGCTTCCTCCTCTATGTTTGTAAGAATCGGCGGGACGGCATCCGAAAGCTGCGTGGTCGTTTCCTGCTCAACAATTTTTGGCAAAGCCTGTGAGAAACGTTCCTCACTATATCGATCCGCCCCAGGGGTCGACATCTTTGTTTTTAGGTCATCAAGAAAGGCCATGTGTTTGTTTGTTTTTATTCTAGCACAACCAATAAAAAACAGCCCAAGCGTTGCGCTTGGGCTGTAAGGTGCGACGATTCTTTCTTATGCGTTTGGCCCAAAATCGAGTTCGTCGCGTTCGTCCCACCATGGACCTGCTCTCAACTCGCGGTTTTTAAATAAGTGGTTTTCTCCGCTCTTTTTTCACTCTGGAAACTTAACACCAAAGGTCTGTTCAAGAAGTACTTTTGCTGTCTCCCTGAAAGCTGCCAAGTCGGAACCGTGAAAGTTGACCTTGTGATGACTTATTTGCGTTGGCCCTCTGGAGTGAGTTACCCAACCTTCCGAGTAGTAATCTCTTTCAGGGCCCTGAACCTCGATTCTCCACAACAATTCGTCGTGGTATTCAAGATTGCCTTGCCCATTAAGCGCTTCTTCCAGCTTCTCTGCTTCTGGAAAAATGGCTCCGATCAACGCTTGCAGAGTTTTTGCACTTACTTCATTACCAATGCTCTTAATCTGGATGATTGTGTTGTTCATGGTTATTCTCCTTTGTGTAGGTTTGAAAGAACACCTGTTTCGCTCTTTCGACTTGCCGGCCGTAGCCTTGGCAGAGGCTGGACTCATCAGCGAGGACACACATCCTCGAACAAGAAGGGAGTTTTTAGAGAACTCCCGAAACTCTTTCGACTTTTCGTTCTAGGCCTTGCGGGTCATTACGAACAACCACGTCGAGTATCTTTCGCAAAAGACCTGCCCTTCGCAACAGCACCTGTGCTCCAGTCTTCTGTAGGGTCGGTTCACGTAGAAGGTGGAGACACAGGACGTGCTTCCTCTCCTGATGAAGATTGGCCTCATTCCAACAAGGAATGTTTCCCCGTAGGCCACTTTATCTTTTATCAGGAGATACGGCGCCAATTCCCTTGGACACGATTCCAGCCCTGCCTGCACGGCTGCGGTAAGAATTTGGTCAATACTGGAATTGCTTTCAATTCCAAACTGACCAGGACGAAGCAGGAAGAGGTCTAGGGTGAGGTTTTCCGTGACGCCCCTCAACTTTGACACCATTTCATCTGCCTCTGGGGTGAGATCAACTCGATCTGAATAACTCCTCGAGTTCTCCATAAAGAAGCTGTCTCCGCACCACCCCACTCCCATGGTAATCGTTTGCCACACCTTGAACTCTGCCATCTGTACTCTCCTTTTTTCCACCATTCTTCGTTCCGGCTTACGACCTGTTCGTAAGCCGGAAGAAAAAGGGGAAGCTTTTACTTCCCCGATTGTCCGATGTCACACCTTGATGTTGTCGATAGTGATTTCGGCGAGGACCACTTCGCGAAGATCGTCGAGTGGTGGCCACTTGATGATTTCCACCTCCGGTTTGCCGGAGTGTTGGCGGATTGTGGCCGGCGGATTACTGCCCGTGTGGTCCATGCGCACAAAATTCACTTTGGTGCATCCTCGGGCAATCAGTTTGTAGATCATCTCCGCCGCCTTATCTTCTGCCTGTAACTGCGCTTTTTGCGGATCGCAGTCATCTGCCCCGAAGAGGAAAAACTTTCTCACCCGCACTTTTGTGCAGCCAACCACGGTCCGCTCCGAGTCGGAGGGATCCGGAAGTGATCCGTAACGGTGTGTTCCCGTCACCTCAAGTAACACCACCCAGAATGACCGCGATTTTAACTGAGGCGTGTTGGTTCGATCAGCGAGACTCGCGATCCGCCCTCTCGTTGCGCACTCGATCAGACTGATTTTTGCACTCATGTTCATCTCCTTTTGTTGATGTTGACCTGCTCGCGCCACAAAAAAACCTCAAATACGCTATTGAGGTTGTTTGTGTTTCTTCCACCCGCTTTTGGGCCTTCATGAGGCACAAAAGTGAGAGAAGAACGGGATCACGGGGACGTGCTCCCCTACAGCGATTATCGCCGCCAGAGTCCGAGTTTAACCCCACTTCGCTTCCGCCAGCCGGCGAAGCTACGCGGGGCAAAGAAAAACGATTGGGAGATATCTTCAGACGCTTACGGCGAGAAGAGATCTCCCAATCGTTTATAGGGTGGGATAATCAATCGGGAGGTCGAAGGAGCGATGCCTTCGTTTCCGCATAAAACCAGCCAAATCAGCCTTTGATTCGCTTACAATACAGTTGTTTCATATGCGGTCTCTACCTCGCTTGTCCCCGTGATGTGGGGCTCGTTAGGTTTTGAAGGCACCATCCGTTTCCTTCTTAAACCGCTTCAGCCTGGATAAGTATAATGATCCTAGAAATCTTGTCAAGGGCATGTTTTTCCGCTTGCTATTATGTCTTATCGAATATTAAATTAAAAAAAGCACCAGTTTTTTAGACTGGTGCTGTTGGATATCTTCGAATATCCGTTACGTTAAACGATCCACGCCCGATAGTACTTCCCTTCATCGCCGAGAAGGCAAACCAAGTACGGCCCGGAGCGACAGATATCCCGCGATGGCAAAACGATCTTACCGCGATGCTTTGCCACGAAGGATCCCGACTTGGTGCGACTCGGCTCCGTGAAATCAAGCTCAAGCAACACTTCGCTCGACTCAAGTTGCTCAACGAGCATGACCAAACAGGAGTGCTTGCCGTGCAGAACCACGGCCTTGTAGACGCCCGTCACCGACTTAACCCATCTCTCAACATAACATTCGAGTTGAGTGATACGGTGCCATCGGCCATCCTTTTTTACGAGAATGTACCGGCCACGTTCCGACCTAACGGACAAAACCGTTTCGGGATTGACCAGGTTCCACCGATGTATGCTTTCGGTAGTGTTCGCCATTTCCTCCACGTTGCACGCCACGTCGTGAAAGGCATCGTTCGTTTTTTGCACCAAGCGACTGATTGCAACTGCCTTCTTTTCGACTGCTTCGGCCGAGGCAAGTGCCTTCTCCACCCCATTGCCGGACGCGACGCGTAGCTTGTCGGCCAAATCCTTCAGCCTCGCAAGCACATTCGTGACGCGCTCATGAAACAGTTGCATTTCTGCCGACTTCCGTCTGATCGCTTCCAGCTTCTCGCGAATGACTTTGTCTTTCGCAAGCAACTCTCTGATCCGCTCGATTTGATCAATCGTGATCATTTTTGGAAGCAATCGCGAATGGCGAAAGCCGAACAACTCACCACACCGGAGCAAGTTCACAAGTGGAAATCGTCGAGTGGCTTTGTAGAAAGCAATTACCATGTCGGCGTCGTCTGTCGTCGGGGCAAACCCCAATTGAGTAATCGTGTAAACGATGTCGGCAACCTCTTCTGTCAGCCGACCCGCACACAATTCCTCTTTCAACCAACCAACGACCGTTCGATCCGCAAGTTTTCTCCAATATCGACGAAGGTTGCCCTTCATGGCGTGAATCGGGGAAACACTCTCCACTTTCCCATGGCTGACCAAATGGACAAGCTTCTCGTGGCACTCCTCGCCCACGATGAGATAACTTCCATTTTGGGAATTGGAAAGAGTAACGCAGACCTTGATCCGCTTGTTGCAGAGATGACAGTTATGCCAGCTTTTGGAGGCGTGGATCCTTACCAGATCCCACTCCATTGCCGCACTATCGAGTTCCCTCGCGTGCGACGCGTTGACTAGGTTCCGTGCCAGCTTTTGATGGGACCAATGACGTCCCACGGTTGGGGCAGTTTTCATGGATCCAAATCCTTCCTATGTCCGGCATTTCAGCCGGAGCGGTATGTAGTTGTCAATAGTACAAAACGGCTAATTGTACTACAATTTAAAACAATTGTCAAGGGAGTTGTGGGTAACCGCTCACAGGTCGAAGTAATCTGAACATTAAGGTTCGGCATTTACCAACGTACCGATCACGGAACGGAGCAAGGTTGCTCCGTTCCGTGATCGAACGGAGCGGTTGCGCGGATTACAATTCACTCCACTTCGCCCACTTTTCCTGATAAGGGGTATATTCTATTTATGATTATCCTTAACCTGTAAGCAGTTAATCCCCGTTTTCCACACAAAAAATTTACTGAAAAACGTTCTCAATATTCTTTCCTTTATTTCCCCCGAAAAACTGCCAATGGCGACACTTTTTCGGATTGTTTTGCCAACAGGTGCCGAAGCTCTTCTTGCAAATCAATACCGTTTTTTTCCGCCAAGATTATTGCCAACAAAAAGAGGAGGCCCGACGATTGTTTTGCCACATCCTTATTTTCAGAAAGATACTGAACTGTTTCCAGAACTAATTTGTTTCCAGGAAGCCCACGATAATGACTTTTTACCGCTTTGATACAATCAGCCAGAGTAGGACTCTGTAAAGCAAATAATGGTTGTTGATCAATATTATTTTTACTGTTGCAAACAACCCACGATCTTCGATCGCGTTTAATAACAGAAAATGGCATCTTAAATACGCGCGGTTTTGAAATGCCGAGCGACACCACGTATCTTCCGCCCCGCAAAAAATCTTTAACCTTCAACACACGCGCCAAACCCACCACCCCGCCGCCGGAACCCTTGAAATATAGTAGATCACCCTTGTTCACCACCCCCACGGGTGGCTCACGTCTTTTTCGCACCCAAACAATGCGCGCACGACGCTTTTTACAAAGCTTGTTTAGTTCTCGTTCAGGGTAGACAACAAGATGATCCATAAACTTTACTTTATCGTTTATTCATCCCTTTGCAACACCGCCCTGCGCGCGTAAAAGCTCTAATGTAATTTGCCGTAACCGTCGCAAACTTGCATCGGAAATTTGTAATTTAAATATATTTTCCTTGCCCGTAAAAAATATTCTAATAATTTTAACGACATCAGTCATAATTTCATCTTTTTCTTCACCACATTCACAACACCAAAAACCACGTTCATGACTTTTAAAGGAAAAATCATTTTCTTTTAAACGCTTGCGACAATGTGTACAGGAATATAAATCGGGAAGCGCTCCTAAAAATCTTAGCAACTGCACCGCCACAATCTCACGCAAAAAACGGGGCGTTTCCTTGCTTTCATTCGCCCACGTCAAGCAATTAATAACCACATCATATAATTTTGTATCCCCCTGTCCTTCGCCAGTGTAGTGTCTTAATGTTTTGACGATATCATAAGCAATTTCCAATCGATCATAATCGGTTCTTAGCGTTGGGAAAGTTTTTAACACACGCGCCTCACTCAATGAATTGCCACGTTTGGTGTTTACCAAAATAAGATTAGTCTCCATTAGAGTTTCCAAATGCCCCGCCCGCCGTGACGAAACATGCCGAATCCCGGGTGCGAAAAAACTTACTCGCCCCTCCTCGCGCGTATAAGCCTCAATAATCATATCTTTCTCCCGCACCATCGAGCGGTGAATTATCAACCCCCTTAAACGTCTTAATCCTGTCTTCATAGGTCAACAATACAAGTGATTCTCAAAAAAGAAAAAGCCGTAACCTGATGTTACGGCTGTATGCGAAAAAGAGCGAGCAAGAACAATAAGGTGGGACTGGATGTGGTCTCATTTGGAGTGAAACCATACTGGAGCAGACTTGTTTCCCTGCGGAAGATGGGCTGTCTACTCTGTAACACTTGCGGGCTACTTTCAAACCCGAAAGCACATCCGGCGTTCTTGCCCGCTCTCGAAATATGCTAAAAGAACTACGCTCAACCATTGTAAACCCTGCTTTTGCAATGTCAAACAAACAAGAAAACACCCATGAGCGATGTCATGGGTGGGTATAAGGTGCGGGCGCGGAGAGAAGAACTAGCAACTGGAGAAAGAGAAATGGTACACAGCTTTGTGTCCGACCGACCAGAATGACATCAAGCTGTCTGGCGTGCCAACACTGAGCGAACTCTGCATAGCTGGCAAACCCACACTGAAACTTCCAATCGACGCAAACCCAGTGTTGGCACCCATTTCTTGTCCCACTGTGGACAACCCCTCCGCGACCCGCATACTTGCCAAAGAACCTATTTACAAAATACTCCCACCACAATGATTGTCAAGCGAACGAATATGATTAATGATTTACGAATGATGATTTATGAAAAACGATTCGGTTTAAGACTCATAAATCCTAAATCATCATTCCTGTCGAATTCCTGTTTCCATACCAAATAAAATTTCTTTTGCGCCCACACGATTTTTAAACTCGTCCGCGAATGTAGTGAAAACTTTTTTGTTAACCTCCGTATCTTCCAGCGTCAAAACAATCCGATCGCCCACATTCAAACCTGCTTCTTGACGCATACGTTGAACCTGACGCACCAAATTGCGCAAATCGCCTTCAAGTTTAAGCTCTTCCGAGAGTTTCGTAGCAAGACCGATAAAATATTCTTGTTCGTTAAAGCGCAAAGATTTTTTTACATCGTCCGGAGGAGTGGCAAGTTTAACTTCTTTTACATTCAACTCATCTTGTAAAACCTCCAGCAAACCAGCCGATAGGCCAACATTTTCCGAAACCCACATCACAGAAAGTGGCTGTTTGATGGCGAGATTATTTTCCTTGCGAATCGCGTGCGCAAATGAAGCAACGGCACGCAGTTTTTCCATATCACTCAACAAATCCGCATTGTTCTTTATAAATTCTTTATCGACAACCGGATAATCTTCCAAATGCACCGATTCTTTAAATTCTCCCTTGCCTCCTCTTTTCAATTCCTGATAAATGTTTTCGGAAATAAATGGCACAATGGGCGCAATCGCTTTTGCGGTTTTTAACAAGACAACATACAAAGTAGCCAACGCCTGCTTATCGCCACTGAAAATCCGTTCACGACTGCGACGAATATACCAAGTGGATAAATCATTAATAAATTCTTCGACCGTTCTTACCGCCGGAGGAATGTTGTATGTTTCAATCCCGGTAGCAACCGCTTGAACTGTCTGCTCCAAACGCGCATTTATCCAACGGTCCAAAATGTTGTCTGATTTTGCATCCGACAATTCGAAATCGTGTTCCACGGCATAAGTCAAGAAATAGACCACCGAATTCCAAAGAATATTTAGAACGCCACGTACTTTATTAGTCATCTCGGTCTCACTCAAATTTGCGCTTTCACCCAACATTAACGGTGAGGCCATGAAATAAAGTCTCAACGCATCACCACCCAAAGTATTTAGAACACCCTTGGTGTCGGGATAATTATTATAACTTTTACTCATCTTACGCCCATCCGTCCCGGCCAACACACCGGTCACCACGACATTCTTAAATGGCGCGCGATCAAACAACGCCGTACTGATCCGAAAAAGGATTTGGAACCAGGCGCGAATCTGTCCCGTATATTCAATAATGAAATCAGCGGGGAAACCTTTTTCAAAAACTTCCTTGTTTTCAAACGGATAATGATACTCGGCAAAAGGAACGGACCCGGAATCCAGCCAAACATCCAAAATATCGACGATACGGTGAAATTCTTTACCGTCTTTTTTCAGAATAATTTTATCCATAATATCGCGATGGAAAGAAAGTGGCCGATCGCCAAAGAAATAGGATTTTTTATCCCCTTCAACTTTTTCCGTCACCTGCTCCGTATACTGGCGTAACTCCGCGATACTGCCGATGACAATTTCCTCGCCATCTTCACTACGCCAAATCGGCATCACTGTGCCCCAATAGCGTTTGCGACTGATACACCAATCCGGCGCCCCTTGTACAACTTCACGGAAACGTCCGTCTTTAAAGACTTCGGGAACCCACTGCACATCTTGGTTAAGCTCCAAAATTCTCTTGTTGATTTCTTTTAGATTCACAAAATAGGCTTCTTGCGCCACATAAATAAGCGGACTTTTACTGCGATAGAAAGGCAAACGATGCTTATAAAGTTCCTTGCGATAAAGTTGCCCCGTTTTTTCCATTTCTTCCGCGATTAACACAGAAGCCTTGCGAATATACACCCCACGCCAAGGATCGATCAACATCTTCCCTTCTTCATCAATATCTGAAAGATCAGATAACCCAAATTGCAATCCCAAGTTATAATCCATTTCGCCAAACGCGGGGGCGACATGCAGAACACCCGTACCTTCCGTATTTGTTACGCCATCAGAAGAATAAACTTTATAATCGGCCGATTTGCATTTGTCGACAAAATTATTAAACAGCGGTTCATACGCGATTCCTAGTAACGATTCCCCACTGAACCTTTGCAAAACATTTACCAATTTTTCTTGAAAGGAGTTTTTGACTAAATCTTCCGCAAGAATAAATAAGGTATTTTCTGATTCCGCCAAGACGTAAGTAAAAGCCGGGTTAACCGCGAGTGCAAAATTTGAGGGCAACGTCCAAGGCGTTGTCGTCCAAGATAAGAAATAGACAGGGAGTCCGTTCGCCACATCTTCAAAACGTTCGTCTTTCACTTTAAACTTTACAAACACGCTTAAATCTTCCACTTCCTGGTAATTGTCCGGATCCATCGCTACTTCAAATTCCGAGACCGGCGTTGAAGTCTCCGTGGAATAAAGCGACGTTCTTTTACCGCGATAAATCAAGCCTTTTTCGTACATTTGCTTGAAAGCCCAAATAACTGATTCCCCAAATTGTCCGTCCATTGTTTTATAGGCATGATCCAAATCCACCCAACGACCCACTTTGTTGATATACCAACGCCAATCGCTAATTTGCTCTTCCACAAACTCGCGACACAATGCCACATATTTATCCACACCAAAATCTTCCACTTGCTTACGATTGCGAATCCCGTGTTTTTCATTAACCTTCGCCTCAATCGGCAAGCCGTGACAATCCCAACCCCAAACACGGCGCACCCTTTTTCCTTTCATTGTCCAATATCTAGGCACTAAATCTTTGGCGATCGAAACCAGCAAGTGCGCGTAGTGCGGACTGCCACTCACAAACGGCGGACCATCTACAAAAACAAACCGATTATCCTCCGGTCGACTTTCAACCGACTTTTCAAAAATTTTATTTTCTTGCCAAAATTTCAAAGTCGCATCTTCCATCGCCGGGAAAGATTGCTTGGAGGGTAAATGAAACCCACACTTCGCCCACCCTTCGCATAAAGCTACGGCGTGGCGCGGTAAAGCTTCGCGGGGCAAGTTTTCTTTTCCGTCAGTCATACGCAATGAGCATAGGAAAATAAACGCGTCTAGGCAAGCCGTGAACACCAGCACCCATCCCCCGTCGCTAAAGCTATGGGGGATTGTTTTTCTTTTGCGAAAGAAAAACAAAAAAACCGCGTGGTTAGCTGCGGTTGTGTTTACTCCGGCAAGGGCGTCGCTTCAATCGCCGTGAGATCAAACGGGATTTCAACCTCATCATAATTCACCCCACTTGCGGAAATTCGTAAGGTGTTTCCTCCACTGTGTTCATCGTAGTCACCCTTGACGAAACGATTGTTGCAAGAAAACGTAACAAAACCATTGCCAATCCGATCCATCATCGGCTGAATTGAACTGGTAGCTGATCCACTACGAAGGTCATGAAAACCAAGGGCAATCCCAATGCTTTCGTCGTATTGCTCCTCCGGCGCGAACGTCGCAACCGACTGCGTCAAACCCTGAGTGTGGTCGATAAGCCAGCAAAATGCCTTCACAATGATCAGTTCATTCGGAAATCGCTCGGCTACTGCCCGTTTTAGGCGCAATAAATTCTCGTCCGACACGCGCGGAAAAACTTTTGGTTCCGACATGGCAAAATACTCCTATTCGACCATTTGGAAAATACACAAGGAACGACCCTCGTACTGTATTTTATTATGTTTGAGACGTCAACTGAATCAGTGACCGACCCAGTGCTACTGGGACGGATCTTGATTTATTCTGTTTTTTTTCTTCGATGCCTTGAAGCGTAGAACGCGTTGCACCAACGACGGCTTGGTGTTTTCGTTTTTCACCACCACCTTGATTGGTTTTTCTTTTTTGGTGGATTTGTAGATATCCAACACTTCTCGCGCGTGTTCTTTCCAGTCCACCGTTTTACAATCAACACATTGAATCACGTGCGCGCGCGCTTCCGGAAAATGATGAATGCCACAGAGAATATCGCGATCTTTGCCGTTACGCAGTAAAATATGACTGGCTTTCCAGCACAACGCGGAAAAACCAACCCGCGCGCCCAACATCCACGTGTTCACAAAAATATTCGAATCACGTTCCCCTGTTGGCACCCAATGAAACGTGGTAATCACTTTGCCCGGATACAAATACGGAATCAACCCTTCCGGCGAATGAAAAACATCCAAACGCGCGGCGGTCAACAAAGACGAAACCAGCATATGCGAATAAAAGAATGGCAAATACGCACGGTACTGCGCGAACGGAAAATGCCGAATCTCGGTGTTGTCTTTTTTTAACAAATCCAATTCCGCCTTAGGCAACCTAGCATCAACAAAAATTACATAAAAGTTTTCCTTGTCTTGTTCAAGCAATGAATGCAAAAGACTGCGCGTATAATCCGCAATATCAGGATGATGCTTGTGATGCTCCGGCGAAAGGATGTGGGCGTCGATACCTATTCTCATGGTTTTTTGTTAAAGGATTAGGCTTGATGCTCTTGGACTATCATTATCTCTCCCAATCTTCGTTTTGTCTATGTTTTTATTCTACACGGTCCTTATTCTACACCCCAAAACGAATTACAGCTGTTCAAAAATCTTCACGTAAGATTGTGCCACAAAAGTGTTATTGAACTTCCGCGCTTGTCCGAGATTGTGTTGCAACATATTAACATAACCGCCGCCATCAACGGCGGAAATAATTTTTTGCGCGCCCGCCGCGAAATCAACCGAATTAATATCGGCCAACGATTGATAAGGCACGCGAATAATATTCAGATCTTCAATCACCTCCGAACCGTTCATTTCCAAAATAACGGGAACGCCGACACTCATGTGCAAAGAACCGGAACTTTCTCCCGTCCTGATCGCGTTGCCCAAATAATACATTTGTACATTGAACGTCATCCCAAAATCCGCCGGCTCGATATTTTCCGAATCTACCAAAATCGTGTGCTCCCCGTTAGCCGCCCCTTGAAGAGTTTCACGCGCCGAATTTTTGTTAATATCGACGAAATTTACGGCCAAGGCACCGAAATTATCGGCGGTAATTTTTTTCAGACCGTCAATTTGCAACTGCTCTTTCGGTTTTCCGCCCAAATAGCCCCAAATATTCCTCGCATTGTTCGGATCCAATTTAAAAACTTCCGCTAATAATTTAATCATGTGCTCGACGGAACGCATTTCACCCCAAGTAGTATGGGTTCCGATGATAATCGGTTCCGTTTGAATGGTGTCTTTCATATCAAAGAACCCGTGTGGCACGACAAATCTATTTTTGATTCCGCAATAAAACGAATCATTTTGATGAAGATTACCAAGAAACGCCAGCGCCTTATTGGGAGACAGACCGGACAATAGCTCCACCACTCCGGGCAAGCGAGTTTGCACCTCATCGGGACGATGCACCAAAACAATCGCTTTCTGTTCCGCCGGCGCCGCTTTTATCATCGCCATAATCGCCTCGTCTTCCGCCGCTTGCGGCGCACCATGTATTTGGTATAGCACAATATCCAGACCCAAGTTTTTTCCATCCCCCACCGCACCTTCCTCTGTTTGCCAACCGTAATTAATAAAACCATTCTTTAAAATATTTTTTGTATAACGTTCCAAACTCTTCGCACCGTAGATAATTATTTTTCCTTGCATAAAATGTTTAAAATTATTAACAAATAAAAATTTTTACATTACCTGAATTTTTTCTACGCCGAGCAAATCCAACACGTTTCCAAGAGTCTGTCGCGCCGCCAAGATCAAAAGAATCAACGTAATTTGTTCATTGCGATTTTCATTATTCAAAACATGCACCGTGTCATAAAAATAATGAATGGATTTGGCCAACTCAATTGCATAATGTGGCAACCGATGCACTTCCCAGGAAGTCGCCACATCATCCACTATTTCCGGGAAACGATATACCTGACGCATTAATTCATGTTCGGCCACCTGCCGAAGCGGCACGATATCACGCACCGGTGGTGGGATAACACCGTCCAAAACATTAGTTTCCTTTGCCTTGCGAATAATCGAAGCCAGTCGCACATACGCGTATTGCACATAATAAACCGGATTACGATCAGTTTGCTCCTTGGCCAAATCGACATCAAAATCCATATGCGAAGACAGAGAATTCATACACAAGATAAACCGCGCCGCGGAAAGACCCGCCTCTTCCACCATTTTATCAAGCGGAATTGCCGTACCCGCCCGCTTCGACATTTTCTTTCTTTCCCCACCTTCAATCACGGCCACCATCTGCGTCAAAATAATTTGGATCTTTTCCACATCGCCACCGACTGCCTTCACGCCACCCAACAATCTTTTTACGTCGCCGTGGTGATCCGCGCCCCAAAAATTAACGATTTTTGAAAAACCGCGACCCAACTTATCCAAATGATAAGCAATGTCCGGCGCAAAATACGTCGTGTGGCCATCACCTTTCACCAATACACGATCTTTATCATCACCAAATTCCGTTGCCTTAAACCAAACAGCATCGTCTTTTTCATAACTCAATCCAGCTTTTTTCAGCTTTTCCAACACATCCGCCACTTCGCCTTTTTCATGCAACGTTCTTTCTGAAAACCAAACATCAAAATGCACTTTGCATTTTTCTTCAATCATCTTTCTGATTTCTTCAATGACCGTATCCACCGATTTTCGCGCCAGTGAATTAATAAATGCCTCATCAGCTAAATCTTTTTCCGAAAATTCGTGCGCAACATCTTCAACATAAAGCTCCTCCACTTTCTGCGCGATTATTTTCACATCGTCACCTTGGTACATGTTTTCCGGATATTCCACATCAATTCCCCTTCGGCGCAAAATAGATCGTAAAATAGATTCACCAAAAATTCTTACCTGGTTACCGACGTCATTAATGTAGTATTCGCGGGTTACCGCCCAACCGGATTTCTCCAAAACGCGTCCTAATGAGTCGGCCCAAAAAAGCGCGCGACCATTTCCAAAGGTTGGCATACCGGTCGGATTAGCAGAAACGAATTCCAGATTAATTGTTTGACCTGATCCCTGATTGTTGCTACCAAAACGATCACCTTCCTCTGTAACGTCATCAAGTTTTTTTGTGAGCCACTGCGGATTAAGAAAAAAATTAATGAATCCCGGTTCAATAATCTCGGTTTTTATAAAAAACTCACTTGGTTCTATATTTTTCACAATTATTGTCGCAACCTCCATTGGATTCTTACCACTCTTCTTTCCAATCGCCAATGCAATAGGTGTTGCATAATCACCCAAAATTGCTTGATTAGCCGGCGGATACTGCACAATAATTTTCCCTAATTCAATGTTCGGCAATTCGCCAGCAGCGACTGCCTTTTCAATGGCGACCCTCAAGATTGATTGGAGTTCGTTTCGGAGATTTTGCATACCCAGTATATCAACTTCCAATTTGAGCGATTTCGAATCGCTCAAAAGAAGAACCGGTTAATGTTAAAACATTCCTCGGGCCCATACACAAAACCAATAGTTCTCGCTGAAATTTGAAATTGGAAGTTGTATTACTACTGGGCATTGCTTTAGTATAGCATTTATAGCACTAAATACCGAAAAATGACCAGAATAATTACGCGACGCTGGCGATGCCTGTCTTTTTGCCGTTTACAAATAAAGTATTTAGTTTTAAATTGATCGCGCGTCTCAACACACAATGTACATTCGTCAAAGGATACGGCAAATGAACAGGTTACAAGAAGTTCTTGCCCTTACAGACATGATTGTGCGTATTCTGCCCAGGCTGGTCGCCGAAGTCAGGAAACAAAACATCAAGACACTTCTCGATATGGTTGATCTCGGTTCATTCACCTCCAGATCACAGCTCGAATCTGTTCTTGATGAGGTACTCAGAAACAAGTGCGCCACGAGATCATACACGGACAGCGAAAGTGAGATTCGTCTCTTCGCTGGTTTCCTGGGAAGACTGAAGAAGGCTTGGGAACAAGAAATTGTGGTCACCTTCACAGAAAGCGGCAACCGCCTGTACGTTACCTACGCACTGCCACCGGAAAAAAAGCGAGCAACAGTCCCCTCCCAGCTCATCGTGGCGCATGGAGACGGTGCTTCAATGACGGGTCTGACGGACCATGATCTCCTGCGAGACATTGACATTGCGATCCAAGCCGGACAGACCCCCGCTGAGCAAGTCCTCTCCTTGGCAAAACTTGGTCACGCAGCCAGTGAACCGGGGTGACAAATACATCCAACCCACCGACCCTGTCAAAGAGCCGGTTTTTATTACCTTTCCAAAATCATCAATCATCATTCATAATTCATTACAGTTATGTCCACCATCGCCGAAAACAAGGAAGCGCACCATAAATACCTCATCGAGGAAACTCTTGAGGCGGGTGTTGTTTTGACCGGCCACGAAGTCAAATCGGCCCGCAAGGGCACGGTTTCCCTTAAGGGGGCCTACGCAACATTGAAGGGCGAAGAAGTTATTTTGGTCAACGCTCACATCGGCAGTTTTCAGCCGGGCAACGCCCCAGACGGTTATGACCCGACTCGTTCCCGCAAATTGCTTCTACACACCGCCGAAATAAAAAAGATTATCGGAAAAAATAAAGCCCAAGGATTAACAATGGTGCCACTAAAATTCTATGCCTCGCGTGGCAAGATTAAAGTTCAACTCGGCATCGCCCGCACCAAATCAAAAGCCGATAAACGCGAATCACTAAAGAAACAAGAAGCCAACCGCGAAATCGCGCGCGCGATGCGGGTAAAGAAATGAACAATTACAAACGCGCTTATTTTAATACAACTATTTTTTTTAAAACTTTTATTCATCGAATAGTTAATCACTACGGCTACGAAATTAACAAAACGACAACTATAAAAAGATTCGGTGATGAATATCAAGCGCTAATAAGCCTTTATTGTAAAGAACTGAATTTTGAACTCCGCACCGAAACCAATGATGCCTTTATTTTTAAGGAAGTCTTTATTGATAATTGCTATAATCTTCCCCCTTCCATCGCGGGTCAAACGGTGGTTGATCTGGGTGCTCATATTGGCACCTTCTCACTGCTTGCCCTGCGTCACGGTGCAGAAAAAGTAATCGCTGTAGAACCGGATATGGTAGGTTTTCAAATACTAAAACAACACCTTTCCAAATTTCCCAACATAGTTTTCTACAATAACGCAATCTGGAAAAACAATACTGACGATATAATGCTCTGTGGCCCGAGCAAGAAACTACCCACACATTATCGGGCGCTTGAAACCACTTCTGCGAACTTGCCTCCTGTTTGCCAAAAAGCAAAACCGATAACACTGGCAGAAATATTCTTAGAACAAAGGCTTGAAAAAATAGATATTCTAAAAATAGATATTGAAGGAGGAGAAATAGAAGTATTTTCTTCGCTACCCCAAGAATACTTTGCAAAAATCAATAACATCGTTGGCGAATGGCACGGACAAGAAGCATTGTGTGTTCTCCGGCAATATCTATCACCTTTCTATGATTTAGAATTCCGTGAAGATAACCCCAATGTCGACTACTTTTTCGCGCATAAAAAACAATAAATACCGCACTGCCGAAATTAAAAAACCGCCACTGTCTCTAAGAAACATTGGCGGGTCTTTGCGACTCAATCGCTACGCGCTTCTCATGATCACCTCCGGTGCTTCACTTACCAGGCAACGAATTCCGGCGTTCATCCACACTGGATAGTAACGAATCGGGACGGCAGTAGTGAAGACATTTTCGCGACCAACAATGTCCGCGACCAACGCCTCCACATCGGGATCACCGGAAGTCATGAGCACACGCCCACCATCCACCTGCAATAGATTAAGGGCGTATGGAACACATAATGTCTGGGCTGGCACATGCACTGTGATGTCGAGCGGTTTACAGACCCGCTGAAGCAACGCAACTGTTTCTCCCGGTTCACGTGCTGTCCAGTTCTGTCCCTGAAGCCACTCCGTGGAAAAGTTCAAACGATCCATTACGAAATGGAGCGACTTGTCTTGAGCCGAGAGCAGTGTGCCAATCCGATCCAGGTGGTCGTTGTATGAAACCTTTTCCGTTACACCACCCCAGCCATAACGAAGGGCCACAAGAAAAGGTATTTCTCCAAACTGCATACCCATCTCGCGCAAAATCTGCACATCGTCTTCCCAAAGCGACCGTGACGGTCCAACATCTTCGGTTCGCAAACGATCACCGATAAGTGCTGTTCTTCCGGAGTAGAGCATGCGTCCGCCCTCACCCCACACAGACTTCGCAATCCGCCACCCATCCTTAGATGAGACGACGCTCTCAATCCCACAAGGATTGAGGAGCAGCGTTTTCAAATCCTGATGGACAGTACAGAAGTCTCGCGGATACAGGACGGTTGAAGGGGCGTGACCCGGAAACGCCGCCAGCCTACAACCCAACGCTTGATTGAGAGTAAACACATAGGCTTGGTCGACCTTGGTTATGTCGCGACACACGATTCGAAAATCGACACTCATCTGTTTCAGAGCATAAGCGATCGCCGCGTGCTCCCTTCTCAGATTTTCTGCCACGATAGCCATCGTCCTGGACTCATCCAAGACATCTTGGCACAACCGCGCTTGGCCAGCGGGGGCGAAGAAATCGTTTCGACGCGCGATATTAAACTTCGGTTCTCCCAGTAGGTACATCATTCGACCCATCCTCCAAAAAGAGATTAAATTTTCAAAAAAGGACGACCCTCTACTATACTTATATTTTCACGATTGTCAACGCATCGTAATGTAACACGCATCGTAATGTAACCACTCACTGGTCGAGATTTATCTGGGACCGTCCCTGCACGCCAGGGTCGGTCACAGATAAACAAAATTACTTACAAATCAAACTAATTACTCACACTTCCTCAACCTGTGAGCGGTTACATTCATAATGCCTCAGTGGATTGGGACACCAACTATTGAAGCATTACATTAGTATGGACCCCCGACTTCTCGGGGGTGGTGGATTTTTCTGATACTTACTGTAATATCGACTTTCAGGCGGGTGAGGAGCTACTTACGCGTTATATTTGACAAATTCAAATAAATCTTATAATATACTACGTTCAGTTACGGAACGATTTTTTGACAATTTTCCTCCTTCTTCAGGGAACCCTGCCATGTCCATGTCAATGGGATGTTACGTCGGTGCGTATCTCACTCAAGCGGTCGTTCAGGTTGCATCACTATCCCCAATCCAATGGAGCCTGCTCAGTGCGTACGCCAAATACGGCTACGGCCCACCTCCTTACGTCGAGCCGACGTATGAGGATGAAACTTTCCACCCCCGGCTCAAGCTCAAACTCCAACAGATCGTCGGCTTTGAGGAGATGGAACACTCCCTCCGCATGCAGTATGTCGACGCGGCCAACGAAGTATTTCGTTTCGCCTACACACGCGGACGAGATGAGGACGATGAACAGAAAGGATTCTACAAAATCCCCCTCCTGCGCAATCGCCGGATCATGGATGATCCAGAAGGCATCGACCGCATCAAGATTCGCATTAGTCGCGCGGAATACGAACGTGCCAACGCGATCCTGGAAGCCGTCGGCGAACTGGAAAGGATCGCACGCGCCATTCCATACTACGAGCTGTACTGCACGGTCAAGAAAAACCTGCGGCGTCAGTTCAAAGTTGGGCTCGATGATGTGGTCTTAGTATCGATTGACCGCGGTGGTCGACTCCCCTGCATCATCCTTCAACGAGCATTGAACATGCCCTGCATGTTCTCGCTCAAAGTAGACCAGGGCGGACGAGGCCTGGACGAAGACCGTCTCCTCGAATTCGTTTCGGACGGCACTCTGCGAGACAAGCATGTCCTCTTTGTGGACTCGACCGTGGATTCGGGACGTCAGATCCGAGTGTTAGAGCGTTACTTCGATGATTCCAACTGGCGAGCCAGACTGGGACACCGAAGTTGGTCCATCGTCGGATCAAACGACTACGCCGAAAATCTCGGTCACCACTTGAACGTCAATTGGGGTGTCGATCCCGACCGAACGTTTGAGGACAACCCCCAACTAATGGGGATCGACTACGCTCCGGGAAGTCACACGAAGGTCGTTGATTTTCCGTCGCAAGCCGCGACCGACATTCGCAGATGTTTGTTGGCAGTGCCGGATGGCTACATCTACACTACCTCAGACATCGACGAACAACTCGCCACCCAACGCGAAAAATGGCAGCAACGCCAAAAGGAGCGTCGGGCGGAACACAGACGGCAAGTGGCGACAGAAAAAGCGACTCATCGAAGCGAAACAGCGCAACATCGACAGCGAGTGAAGGCTGCCGACAAGGCCGATCGTCTCGATCGTGAATTGCGACGAATCACCTCTTCCAAGCGTTGGCAAGCACTCAAGCGTGCAAGCCAAAGTCTGCCGGAAGAGACATTGCCTCAAGCGGTTCAAAACGGGCAAGCCCACGAAATGCACAACGTGCTAATCGTGGGCGCGCGCCAGCAGAACCTGCCACAGGCAACGGTAGATTTCGTCGCCGACAACCTTGGCCCTCACTGCTCACTGTTTGCCGGAACGCCCAAAGGCAACCCCGGCGCCGTCCTCAAGGCGGTGCTGGCAAGCCAGAAGGTTCCGCAACCGGAGGTGCGTCTGTATCAAACAGAGCACATGCGGGGACAAGTCGATCCAGCATTCGGCAACTCGCCGGTCGTGTTCGTCGGTCCAGACAAGCACGACGTGCGCTACAGGATGATCGATGACTCGCACGCAGTCCTCGCTCTGGGTGGAGAAGATGGGACGCTGGAAGAAGTGCTCCAAGCACTTCTCTCGGATAAGCCCACCTTCATTATCTCGGGTTACGGACCAGTCGCCGCCTACGTCGCCGGTAGCAAGCAGCTTCGAAAGAAGAAGAGCTTGCACATCTGTTCCAGTGTGGCCGAGGCGGTACAGCTGATCCTAGACGCGTCCAAAGCCTAGTCGCTCTTTCCTCGTTCAATTCCCCGTTGATTCACATTCGTGAATCGCGGGGATTTTTTTATTCCTGCTTGTTAACCGTCTGATATTTTTCCCAAAGCTCAACGAATTCGGGAGAGTCTTTCAGTAATTGCTCAAGTGTCCCCGACGCAATAATTTTTCCGTCTTTAAAGAAATAAATTTCCTCGAATAGACGTAACAAGTGCAACCGATGAATGGACGCTAAAATCGATTTCTTTTTAAACTTCGCGAAAATGTTTTGGAAAATAATCAGTTCGTTTTGCGTATCAATCGAGCTTGTCGGTTCATCCAGTAAAACAATCGATTTATCGTCGCAGGCCATTAGTCCGCGCGCGAGAGCAAGCCGTTGTTTTTCCCCACCGCTCAAATTGACGCCCTTCTCAACAATATTGGAATCCAGTTTCTTGGGCAGACTCTCAATGACGTCGGAAATACAAGCCATATCGGTAAACTTTTTTATATAGGCCGGTTTATAGTTGATACCCATCGTAATATTTTCTCTAATCGTAGTGGAAAAAATTTCCGGATCTTGCGGAATCAACGCGATATCTTCGCTAATCGATTTAAATCCTTCTTTTAGCAACTTACCGTCAAGATAAAGCTGAATATCTTGCGGACTATATAATTCCCGAATAATTTTTAAGAAAGTTGTTTTTCCGCTCCCGCTTTCACCGATCAAAGCAATCCGCGCGCCGTTTTTTATCGTCATTGAAACATTATCCAAATGCAATTCCGCGCCGTGGTAAGGGTGATAAGAAAAACTCAATCCGGAAATTTTCAACTCGCGCCAATTCGCTTTCAACTCGATTTGTTTCACGCGCTTTATGTCGCTGAAATCTTTGGCCAGTTCTTCCGCGTTCATCACCGCCGATTTACGTTGCACAATAATGCCATACATAGAAGCAAAACGGAAAAAGATATCGCTGATGCGATCCACATAACCATACAACGCGTAAACCGTTCCCACCAAAATCACCGTTCCCGCGTTGATGTTGGCAAGAAAATACGACCCCAAAACAAGGACCGTCATTAAACTACTGCACACCGACACAAAAAACCATTTTGTTTCATTAATCCTGTTGTTTCTCACCACCAGTTTAAACGGTGCCATAATTTTTTCGTAAATGGCGGACGACACTAATTTTTCAATCCGCAAAATTATTACCGTTGTGATATTGCTGATTGAATCAAAAACTTTCTCGGAAATTTTGTTTTCCGCGGAATAAATTTCTTTGTATTGTTTCACCAGTACTTTATCAAATTGCGTGATGAGCGTGATGGTAAAAATAACAACAGCGAGCACAATAAAACCGGCATAGTAATTAAAATAGGATAATATAATACATGATGTGATTAAACGCACCGACGCCTCAATTATTTCAAACGAATCCTCCGAAAAACGGAATAGCGAAGTCGTGCCTTTTTCCACCTTATCAATTGTGTCACCGGAATGATGATCAACGTGCCACTCAATCGGCAAAGCCATCACGCCGTCCAATAAATATTTTTTGTAATTGGCGCGCACCCAAAACGCGTTTTTTTGCTCGATTAAACGAGATGGACCGTGAAACGTCCAAAACACTAAACTGATTAGAAAGAAAATCCCTAAATATATCAACAACAAAGGCAAACTTTCATTTGTAACACCTCTGGCCTGAACCACGTTCAGTAATTTTGCCATTACTAACGGCCAAAGAGAACTAACACCATTGGCAACAATAGACAACAAAACATACAAGATGACTTTTTTTCGATTGCCTTCGGCATATTTCCAAAGCCGAACGGCTAAAAACAAAATGGGGTTATTACTTAACTTCATTTTCATATTTTAGCACAACGCTATATTTTTGCTTTTTGTTTCTAACTAAAGTAGTTGGAAATTTTAAATCCCGCCCAAATACCGACAAAAGCACCAACACCGCTTAGCAAAATCGGCGTAAAAGAAAACATATCCGCGCCCCAAAGCGAAGGAATCAACCCGCCAATCGTGGATCCCACAAACATTCCACCCCAAATCAAAATTTTTGAATTCACCTTGTTATTATACCCTATCGGCACAAGAAAAAACCGACACAATTTCATGTCGGCTCAACACCAGCCTGCGGAACCTCGACTTCATTTTCCAATTTCGCATCTTCAGTGACCACTCGAATGTCGATAATTGCCAGGGGGTCGGAATCACGGAAGAATTGCTGAATCGGGCCCGCGTAACCGAGAGTAACAGCAACTAAAGCACCAACCGGAAAATCCTTAAGCCGTTCGTCATCCACTCCGACTGTGAGGATCGTTGCACCCCCCTGAAGATGACAGTTGTCTAAGGCCGACAGCTTCGATTGCGCACTTTGGTTAAAGACCTTAACATGCTCGGGATTAAGGCGGATTTCAATCATCCTCATTCGATTCTTAAATATCCACCAACTGGTCTCACGAACGGTGTGCGCCGTCACTGTCCCGCGCAGGACATACAAACAACGCTGACCACCGCGAGGGTTGCAAGCTCGAAACATTGTGCCTGGCATGTTTCACTCCTTATTTCCAGAAAAAAATGAACATCAATCAGAACAGGGTATTGTTGAGCAAACATGAAATATTGTCAATGTTTTGTATACCACAAAATACCGTTGGCTCGTGATTAATTGTTGCCATATCTATTTTATTATTGTACAAACTAATTGTTCATTTCTATTTACGGACGAAGCCTTACTACACAATCACCATTTTTCGCTAGGAACCAAAAATGCTTTACGCCATCGTCTGCACGCAAGGCCACATGAATTCAAGAGAAGTCGAAAATGAGTGCGTCGCTCAAAAATGGGTTCCACTTGTCGTGTTTCGCAAAGAAGGCAAAACATTTATGCCCTTTTTTAAGGTTACAAAGTTTGCCCGCCGTTTCGCCAAAAGAAATTTACCTAAAGAGTGGCTCACTGGGGCCGTCAACCTTGGCGATGAAGACAGAGCAATCATTACCGGCAAGGGCATCATCTGCACTGTCCTCGATTTTCCCGATAAACTGAAAGACGTTGCGGAATTTGACATTGAGATTCACGAATACCATCCCAACACCGAGGTAGAAATGGCGATAATGAAGCCTCCTTGATTCATTCGTCCGAAATCAAGATCCCACCGCCAAATCAACAGGCGGTTTTTTTATCCAACAAGACCCTCTGTTAAGGACAAGGAACATTATCACATTTTGTCATTTTTAATACGGCGTATATACTGCAGGTATGCATAAAAATATCTTTCGATCAAAAGTAAGTTTATTTGTCTTATTAGTCGTCGGTGCGATATTGGTATCGCAAGTATCAAAGAGCGTTAACGCACAAGGATCAGCATCCTCCAAAATTCCGGGACAATACATCGTTGTTTTAAGAGATAACACTCAAAATCCGCAAGACGTTGCGAATGAAATGGCTAAATCAAATAGCCTCACTGTTGGTAATGTTTACACTAGAGCGTTGAAAGGTTTTTCGGCCACTATACCGGCCGTACGGCTGGAAAACATTAAAAATGATTCTCGAGTGCAGTTTGTTTCAGAAGACCGAGAAGTTTCCGCTTTTGCTAAACCAACACCGGTCGCAATCCCCCAAACTACGCCCACGGGTATCAGTCGTATCCAGGCGCCACTGACTGCCAACAAAGGTGCCGGTATCGGCATCGCCGTTTTGGATACAGGTATTGATCTAACGCATCCCGATCTTAAAGCAAATATTGTTGCCAATACAAGTTGCGTTCGAAGCAAACAAACTGGCAATGACGATAACGGACACGGGTCGCATGTGGCGGGCACTATCGCCGCGCTCGATAACGGAATCGGTGCAATTGGAGTAGCCCCGCAAGCGAAACTGGCGGCAGTTAAAGTGCTTAACTCGTCCGGTTCAGGAACTTGGTCTTCCGTTATTTGTGGAATCGATTGGGTTACAGCGAATGCCACGCAATACAATATAAAAGTAGCCAACATGAGTTTGGGGGGCGCTGGTACAAGCGATAATAATTGCGGAAATTCCAATAACGATGCTTTACATAAAGCGATCTGTAACTCTACTGCTGTGGGTGTAACATATGTTGTGGCCGCGGGTAATGATGGTGCGAATGCCAGTAATTCTGTACCAGCCTCTTATGATGATAGTGTTATCACTGTTTCCGCTTTAGCCGACTCTGATGGAAAATCAGGCGGACTTGGTTCAGCAACAAGCTATGGTGCCGATGATACATTTGCCAGCTTTAGTAATTTTGGCGACGTGGTTGATCTTGGCGCTCCCGGTGTCAATATCTTTTCCACTTGGAAAAGTGGCGGTTACAACACTATTAACGGCACAAGTATGGCTACACCGCATGTAGCGGGCGCGGCTGCGTTATACATAAATTCTCATCCTGGATCAGTATGGTCGCAAGTACGCGATGGTTTGAAGGCGGTTGGCGAAAGCGTTGGCGCCGGGCACACCGATCCATCGGGATTACATCTTGAACAAGTAGTACAAGTAAACGCCCTCTAATACAGGATTCTAGATAGGAAACGGACGTGTTTTGGGGGATAATTAACGCGAAAAAGACGGGTGAGCTGGTTTTGGGATAAAGATTTGTAACAAAGAAAAAACCCACGACCGTTTGTGGCGTGGGTTCGGTAGCGTGATGATGGTTGCGATCAGTCCCAACAACGAGTGGCAATCCTTGCCATCTCATTCTTGTCGACGTCGAGACGCTTGATCAAACAAAATAGCGCGTGTAAATGCAGTTGCCACTTTCTTGTTTTGGTCTCTGCGGGGTTGCTGTGACTGCCCCACACTTCGTCCAGTTGCGGCGGATAATGAAAACCAGAAAACTTTTGCACCTCCGCGATAGACCGACCGCCCAACTCTTGCTCAATCTGACGCACGCGCTGATCCAGAACTGCCCGATAAAGCGAGCCACCAATCTCCGTCATGATCTCGAACTCAAAGTCGTGTGCCTCGAATTCGTGCAAATCATAATCGGCGAAGGGTGCGTTTTGTTCCGCATGCTTGAGAGCGTGAAACCCTTCGTGTGCAGTAATCATGCCACTTAGAAAAGTGGAACAATTGTGCAAATCCCGCATGACAAGAAAACGGTTCGGATGAAAGTAAGACGCCAGTCCCTTGTCGTCTCTTAGTCCCAACGAACTAATGCAATTATCGGGAAGAACACTTAAATCGTCTGGATCAAACACGTAAACCCAAACGATCTTATTCGTAGTGTGATCACCACGAAATTTTTTTCGAAACGGTTGTTCGCCAGAGAATTTTCCGTCTAGCTTCGGAACAATGAGACGACAGTGTGCCTGCAGAAAATCGACCACCGCCCTCAACTGCCGATTATCGATTCGCGCATCGAGCGCCTCTACACTCTGCAGGTGCTTCTGGGCGATTTCAAAGCGCTTTTGATTGGTAAACACGGCAACCCCTTTCTAAAAAGGACTATCTGTGATTGTACATTCAAAAAACACGAACCAAGGATACTACCATATATTTTAGTTGTTGTCAAACACCATAAATTGACAACTTCTACTTTCGATGTTAAATATTTTAAACTGGATGGATAATCTAACGTCGTTTGCAATCAAGCCTGTTTTTTCAAAATCAACGCAAGGAGAATGAATATGGATTTCAGACGCAGAGAACAAAAAGCTTTGTTAAGAAAATTAATCGAACAAGGCGTGTCGATTGAAAGCATCGAAATTCCCGGCAGGCCACCAAGAGCCATCAGAAAACAAGCACTAAGAATGAAGCTAATTCTGCCACAACGGAATCCTCCATTAACAGAGGCACAAAAAGAACAGCTAACTCAACTTCGCGCGGAAGGAGTTCACCCTGAAGCAATTGCGAGCTGTGAGTTGCTGGGCCATTCAAACCGCTCAACAAATTCCATACGAAAACACTGTGGTAAATTGGGCCTAGCGCACAAGAATCGTTCGCGCGCCGCAAAAAAAAGAAAGATCTGGCAACCCGGTGAAAAAAAATGCTTTGACAACTACCTTATTCGACATTCCGCGACCCTTTCTTCCGACGAACTTGCGAAGGAATTCGACGTAACAAGAATGACCGTCGATAACCGACAGAAACAACTTGGCGTGAAACCGACACTTACAGAAACCTTGGCATTGCCAGCCATAAAAAAGAAAATTGAAGCAATTTGTCGGCAACGAAGTAAAATGATGCTCAAGGCGTTTGAGACACACATAGTAAAAAAAGAAAAGGAACTCACAAGATTGGCGCAAAAAATGCACGAAGAAAAACGAGAGGAGTCACTAATAGTGAAGTTTTGTCCAAAATGTAAAAGGTGGTGGCCAAAACAGCAAAAGTTTTTCTTTCATTCCACCTATAAAGTAGCGCAGAGCAACGGAACAGGCACCAGTTGGCATTTCGTCGCGCCATGCAAACTTTGCGTGGCAAAAGAACGCCACCAAAAAAACGTGAGGAAGCACAAAGAAAAATACGGCGTCTAGCGTTTTTCAAGAAACAGGAGGCAAGCGGTTCACCACGACCGCTTTTTTTATAAACCATTACCGTTATTTTAAGTGACTGATATTTTCAGACGACTACTTCTCGTCCATCTTTCTTAACTGCGTTTGCAACTGTACCAAAACGATCTTCCAAATCTTCAAGACGCATTGGAAATGGACTAATCGCAGGATTAATCGGCAAGGCGGCCATTCGCAAAGTAACCATTTCATCGATTCGGTCTTTGCCAAATTGTTTACTTACCACCGCCACATCGATATCGCTCCACTGATTTTGTTTTCCCCTTGCCCAAGAACCGTACAAAAACATTTTTTGTACTGGAATATTTTGTTGACGCAAAGACCGCGCATATTGCTCAAGTTGTTTTTTTATAATTTCGTCTATCATAATATTTGTCACATCTTTTCTCGTAAACAACTTACTTTGTGGCCGAAAACTTTCGTTCATACTCCTTCAATATTTCCCGCTGATCACGATTTGATTCCTCGACCGCCTGTCTTATTTTTTCACGCGAAACAATATTATTAAAATCGGTACCCCGATAGTACGCCAATTCATACGGTATTTCTTTTCTTAATTCCGTACCGATATATGGCGCTTCGGCGTGAGACAATTCTTCCAGCTGTTTACCGTTGAGATGACCGTATTTGATAACAATCCGATCAAGCATTTTCTTTTCTTCATCGTCAAAAACGGAGGAATCCGGTTCGACGAGACATTTATATACTTCGGTTGGATTGTATCCTTCTCGTTCTTCGATTTTTTCGACACCGAGCATTTTTTTCTTTATCATTTCGTTGGTTATTTCTTCCAATGCCGAAGGCATCGGCCCCATGGGGAGAGCATGATAAACATCGCCCGTGATTGATTTCTGGGTTTTTTCATACAAATCAAAATCCGCAAAATAAAACAATTTTGCTAATTTTTTCTTACCTCGTACCTCGCCTTTTAGCTTTCGGCATAAGTACAAAACGGCATTCTGATATTTTTTGCGGTGTATAGTCATTTCATTCACATAATACAATAAATAACTATGGAAAACAAGCTAAAATGTTACATGTTCAACGGAAAAAACGTCTATATCATGGAATCGGATTGTTAAGGAAACGGGGGCGTGTTTTGGAAGATATTTAATGGGAAAAAGACGGGTGGGCTGGTTTTTGGCTAACTGATTTGGAACCAGGGATTTTTCAACGCAAAACCCAAAAAGCGAGACTGTGCCGTTGACATCTATGCTTTATTAGAACATTATTGTCTATTCGCTAAGTAGGCGAAGTAATGAAGGTTCCTTTCACAATTTTAGGAGATTTACGATGAAGACGGTTGTGTTGTTCGCGGTATTTGTGTACGCAACTATTACACAAAGTGTTGTAACTGCCGCCTTAATTGGCCTTGGCGACCTTCCCGGCGATACATACTTATCAGCTGCCTATGGAGTCAACAACAACGGCCAGGTTGTTGGCAGGGCGCAATCATCCAACGGCATCGAGGCATTTCTCTGGACGAATGGCGGCGGGATGGTTGGACTTGGTGACTTATCCGGCGGAAACTTTCTCAGCATAGCCAATGCTATCAATGGTTCTGGTCAAGTCGTTGGCCAAGCTAGTGGAACGAATGGTACTGAAGCATTTATCTGGGACAACGTGAATGGCATGCAAGCGCTTGGTGACTTGCCTGGTGGCAATTATTACAGTGTGGCAATGGGAATTAATAACGCCGGCCAAGTCGTTGGTCAATCAAGCTCTGCCGTCGGAAATGTTCCGTTTATTTGGGATGCCGTTAATGGCATGCGTGTCATTGGCTCCCTTGGTGGAGATGGGTGGGGCGCTGCTCGCTCAATCAACGACAATGGGTATGTAGTTGGTTGGTCTAACTCGACTAATGGAACCGAAGCGTTTATTTGGAATTCAAATCTTAACAATCCTATGGCAGGATTGGGCGACCTATCTGGTGGCTCATTCTACAGCGAGGCGTTCAGCGTTAACGAGCACAATCAAGTTGCTGTTTACTCGCTTGGTGCACTCGGAGGCGAGGCGGCAATTTGGAATTCCGCGAATGGCTTACAAGGTATTGGAGAATTGCCGGGTGGCGATTACTATAGCGTCGCTCAAAGTATTAACGAGCAAGGCCAGATTGTTGGCTGGTCTAGCTCCGCCGAGAGTGGCAGCGCCTACAAAGAAGGTTTCTTTTGGGATCCCGAGTATGGCATGCAAGCGCTTGGTGACTTGTCGGGCGGAATTTTCAACAGTAGCGCTAAAGCTCTGAATGATTTAGGCCAGGTGGTTGGTGGCTCTAGTGGTGCCTTTGGTTCCGAAGCGTTTATTACACAAAGTAGTGTGCCCGAGCCCTCAAGTCTACTTTTGTGGGGGACAGGTTTGCTTTCCTTGTTGCTCTTTCGTTGGTTTCGACACTGAATCTTTGCCCGACTGCTTAAATGCAGATCGGGATTTTTTTATATAAATTCTCTCTCTTACTACCGCCACCGACAGAACTATAGCAACCGCCGTTCCTCGCCTTTTTTGCCTTGTCCTAAGGAATAAACAAAATCCGTAATTTAATGGTGACTAACACCTTTAGATCACCCCAAGATAAAACCCCAAATCCATCTTAGCCACTTCGTCCCCTTTTATATAATTGTCTTAATGAGGGAAATCATTTGAACAACTATCAGTTTCATTTTTACGAAAATCTTCTAGATTTTTAACTATGTGATCAGGTAAACTACAGTTTTCTTCTTTCGTATCTATTCCAGAAACGGGGCAATTCCTATTCCAATTAATCATGTAGTCTCTTTCTACTGCCCCTAAACAGCCTGTATATAAAATTAGATTGCCTTTTTTTTGTGTTAAAGCTTCTTCTTTTTCGTCCCGCTCTTTTTTTATTTGCAGCTGCAAATTTTTTTCAGCTACATCACGCTCAATTTTGTCCTTTTGAGGTATATAAACCACGAAATAATAAGCCACACTCATACCTATAATCAAAGAAGAAAGAGCCAAACTATACTTAAGTAAATCATTTGTATTTAACTTTTCCATAGACACAATATTCTTAAAATAATTTTTATACCTTAAGTATAACTCTTACGACTCAGAAATACAAAAAGAAGACTGATAGCGGATAGAAATAAAACGACTTGTATTTTGCGGAATATAAAAACTAGCTGTTTGTGACAAACAATTTTAAAAAGATTATTTTTTAGATAATTACAAACCCCCGTTTACATCAAAAAACTCATGTATTTTTCTACTTTTGCGAATCTTATTTTTATATTTTATCAATAATCATCCACGGGGAGGGTCGAGAATCCCCCGCCTTTAGGCGGAGGCTTCAGCTTAACGATCGTTTAGTCTACAGTACGAGGTATGTTGCATTACCGTACTACCACCCACAGCAAATATGATCTAAAAGTTCACT